>DASXXL010000647.1:0-7003 GCA_036503085.1 Pyrinomonadaceae bacterium
CGTGCATGCTCTACAACAACCCGGTCGCGTACGGCACCGACTTGTTGCCTGAACAGATTCGCGAGCTCAGCGCCGCACACGAAAACTTCGCGGCAGTGAAGGAGTCGAGCACGGACGTGCGACGCATCACGTGGATCAAGGCACTCGTTGGAGATCGACTGGACATCTCGGTTGGCGTGGACGATGCAATCGTTGAAGGCATCGCGGCGGGAGCGGTGGGTTGGGTTGCAGGCCTCGTCAATGCGCTGCCGCGCGAGTCAGTCGCTTTGTTTGATTACGCGCTGAAGGGCGAACACGAGAAGGCACGTGCGCTGTACGAATGGTTTCTGCCGTTGTTGAGAATGGACACGGTGCCGAAGTTTGTGCAGTTGATCAAGCTCGTGCAAGCGGAGGTGGGGATGGGTTCGACGCGCGTGCGGCCGCCGCGTCTCGAATTGATCGGCGCAGAGCTGGAAGATGCGCAGCGCGAAATTCGTCACGCCCTGGAAACACGCATCGAACTCAGCACTTCATCAGCCGCGCGTAATCCGTGATCGAACGCTTCTTCGAAAAGCGCGACGCCGCTTAGTTCGGAGTGAGCGAAGTGAATTGAACGATAAGGTTTCGCAGCTTCGCGGCGCGCTGTTCCCCACATGAAGCCGGTGCGCGGGCGGATCATCGCGTGGCCCCAACGCATCACGTCTAAACGCTCGACCAGATTGCGAATATCCGTGTGCGCCCGTGAGAGATCGGTCAGTGCGACGTCGGCCCAGCCGCGCCAATCGGTTTCGAGTAAACGCGTACGTTCGGCGCGCGCGTTCGCATTAGTTAACGGGTAGTAATAAGTGAAGACGGTTGGACCACGATCGATGCCTTCCTGATGGGTCGCGACGACGTAACCGAGCGACTCGCTTTCGTAAAAGACGTTGTCCCACGCGAGTGGGAAGTCGCGGGCGTTGTGTTTCGGGCGATCTTTGAGTGTGAGGTTTGCGACCATCCAGGAACCGAACTGAAACTCGGCGATGTGCGGCGGTGGGTTGTCGCGATACGGGCGGATCAGATAGCGGGCGATGAACTGCGGCGCAGCGAAGATCACGTGTTTGGCTCTATATCCGCGCGGTGTTCGGCCGTCACGGTCAAGGGTAGAGATCTCAATCCGATCGGAAAGCGGATTTATATCGAACGCGGCGCGGTCGAGTTGGATCTTTGAGCGAGTCCTCTCGTAGAGATGGTTGACGAGGCGGCCGTTGCCTTCGGGCCACGTGATCAGCGATTGCGATTCGACGCCGGGCTTCAACACGCGCGCGCAAAAATAAAAGATTCCAGCCCACGCGCTCGTCTGGCCCAACTCCATCCCGTAGTCGTCGCGACACGCGTAGTTGACCCACCAACGCAACCGCGGACTGGTGAAGCCGCGCTGCTTCATCCACTCATCCATCGACACGCGATCGAGCGCAACTACCTCCGCATCATTCGAACACGCCGACACCGGCAACGTAAACGCACGCCGTCCTTTCGCATCGCGCCACGCAACCCAGCGATTCATCTCCGCGTTGAATTGCTCCAACTGCCGCTGGTCTTCCGCCGTTTCTCCCGCGTGCAAAAACAATCCTTCATACCATCGGCCTTTGTAAAAAATCCTTTCCTCGGGATCGCGAGTGAGAAACTGTTCGGCGACTACAGGCTCGCCATCGCGATCTTGGCCTTCGATGACACCCATCTCATCGAGCAGCGAGATCAGCGCTGTGTTTTCTTTCATCGGCGCGGGGATGTAGTGCGCGCCCCACGGGAAGGAGAACGAGCGGTTCGTGCCCGAACGCGCCGTGCCGCCCGGCGCTTTTTCGAGTTCAAGCAAAACGAAATCGTTGAAGCCGGATCTCTGCAGATGCCACGCCGCCGCTAAACCCGCGACACCACCGCCAACGATCACAACGGGCACGTCCGTCCACGCGTCGCTCGGCACTTCAACCCGCAAGCCATCGCGCAACCGATGTCCAAACACATCCGACGCGCCGACGATCTCGCCCGGCGGCAACGGCGGCGCGTTGTTCTCACGACACGCCGCGAGCGCGACCGGCAAACCCAGAAAAGCAGCGAGAATCTCGCGACGACTAATTTGTGTCATCCGTGTTTATCTGTGGCCTATTCAAACTTCCGCCACTCGCCCTCGTAATACCTGACGAGCGCCTGGTTATCTAAGCGATTGATCTCCACCGGCACCGGCTCGATGTCTTTCGACAACCGAAACATCGCCGCGAGCGTTTGCTCGTCGAGAAAGCGCAGTCCGTCCGGCGGCTTTGTCGGAATCTCGAATGGCGATGCGCTCGCGAGCGCAAATCCCCACAGCCCAAAGCTCGGCACGGCCGTGTAGTAAGGCTTCACGACGAACCCCGCCGCTTCGAGCGTGCGCACGATGCACCAGTAAGAATTGCGCGCGAACATCGGCGATGTCGCCTGCACACTCACGCCCGCGGTCGGAATCAAACGATTTCGCAGCAGCCGATAGAAGCGCGTCGTGTAAAGCTTGCCGAGCGCGAATGAATTCGGATCTGGGAAATCCACGATCGCCGCATCGTACGGCTGGTCTGTCGTGTGTTCGAGCCAGATGAACGCGTCCTGGTTGATCACCTGAACTCGCCGGTCATTAAAAGATCCCTTATTCAACTCAGCCAGCAACGGAAACCGACTCGAAAGCTGCGTCATGTTCGGGTCGAGATCCACGAGCGTCACGTGCTCGACCGACGCATACTTCAAAATCTCACGTAACGCGAGCCCGTCGCCGCCGCCCAACACCAGCACGCGCCGGGGATTGTTCGACAGCAGCATCGCCGGATGGACCAGCGCCTCGTGATAGCGATACTCATCCGTCGAGCTGAACTGCAAATTCCCGTTCAGAAACAACTGAAAACCCGCGCGCCCGCGCGTGATCACGATCCGCTGATAAGGCGTGTCTTTCGCGTAGACGATCTCGTCCGCAAACATCTCGTCTTCCGCCAGCGACGTCAGCGTGTTTGCCTTAACAAAAGCCACAAGCAACAGCGCGAGCACGATCGCCGAGCGCACGCGCAAACCGAAGATTCGTCCTTTGATCAGCGGCCGCATCAACCACGTGCCCCACAGCGCAACGAGCGCATTCAACATCCCGAAGATCAGCGACGTCCGCACGAGTCCAAGCTTCGGCACAAACAGTATCGGAAACAAAATCGACGCGAGCAGCGCGCCGATGTAGTCAAACGCAAGCACGCGCGAGATCAGGTCTTTGAATTCAACTTGATCTTTCAAGATTCGTAATAACAGCGGGATTTCGAGTCCGACAAACACGCCGATCGCAAACACGATGAAGTAGAGCACCGCGTAGAAATAACTGACGCGCGCGAACGAAAGAAACAGCAGCGGCGCCGAAAACCCGCCGAGCACGGCGACCGCCAGCTCGATGTCGACAAACCGTCGCGCGAGACCTTTTTCGATGAAGCGTGAGAGCCACGAGCCCACGCCCATTGCGAAGAGATAGATGCCGATGATCAGTGAAAACTGAGTGACAGAATCGCCGAGTACATAACTCGCGAGCGTGCCCGCCAGGAGCTCATAAATAAGACCGCAGGTGGCGACAATGAGAACGTTGAGAAAGAGTAGCGGCGGGCGGTTCATATCATTGCCGATTGTCGATTTCCGATTGCCGATTTTGTAAAGAAAGCAGGGGCTTGGACGCTACTCGATCGCAAATCGACAATCGGCAATTGGCAATCGACAATATCCTTTAGCCGTGGATCGCGGCGGCAATGATCAGCGCGGTGCCGAGTATGATCGAACCAATGACGATAGCCAGCGCGGTGTTCTGGTCGTCTTCAATTTCCTTGCGCACTGAGAACGGCGTCACCTTCGTGATCACGAAGAAGGCGAGCGCAAAGGTGATCAGGCCGAGCAGCACAAACACGATCGTCGTGATCAGCACCGGCAACAATGTTTCAATCGAGACGAAGAGTCCAAAGATCGAATTGATCAGCATCATTTTCCTCCGTGCAAGCCGTAGTGCCAGAAGTGGAACGAGCGATAACCATTCTGCCGCGCGTCAGGCGGCAACTGATGGCGCGAGCCGCCGCTGATTTCCCAGCCGAGCATCGCGGCCATCGCGTACAAGCCCACCACGCCGACACCAAAAACTGTGTAGAGTGTTTTTAGCATTTGCATTTATCCTCAATCGTCGTCATCGTCCGAGCCGCTTTCGGTGAACATGCTTTCGGCCCAGCGCCGCCGTTCAAATTTGAAGTGATAGATCCCCATCAAAACCGGAATGAGCGAGATCGCGATCAGCGCGACCAGCAGATTGAAACCATGCAGCACGTTCTGTTCGACCTTGATCGAAACGGTCGCGGGCTGCTGCCAGTGTTCCCACTGTCCTTCGAGCCGCAGCACGTAGCGTCCCGCCGGCATCGACGACGTGTAAGCGGAATCTGTTTGCGCGCCTTCGGTCCAAGCCTCGCCGTCCTCGACGCCGTGATAGTAAGAGATGTCGATGGGAAACGATTGGACCGCGCCGGTTTCGTCATTGATCAAGTCGCCTTCGAGATAGACCCACGTGTTGTCCACCGGCGACTGGCCTGTGATGCGGATGTTGCGCCGGGCAGCGAGATCGAAGGGCTGGCTGAAGAACACCTGCGTGCCGTCTTCGTTTGGCAACGGCTGAAACGTCACCGTTTGCTCGAACACGTCTTTGCTGAAAGGAGAAATGATCGTCGAAACAAAACCGACGACGAGCAGCAACGCGAGAAACCCGAGCCAGTATTTGTAAACCCAGCCGTATTTGTAAGGCTGATTCGGCGCGATGTTCGAAGGCCGCGGCAGACCTTTCACGCCGAACGATTTTTCGATCTGCGGTACGGTGACGTAAGTGCCGAGCGACCAGTTGATCTCACCCGCCACGCGCCGCTTCTTCGAAGGTTCTGCCGGGTCCGCGATGTAAACTCGCGATTCTTCCTTCGACAGCATGTACGGTGGCGCGACGTAGTCGACGCCGCGCACCTGTTCGCCCGCTTCGACCTTCCAGTAAAACTCACCGACGACCTGCTCGACTCGCGCCTGCGCGTCCTGAAAGATGCGGTAATTCTTTCCGCGATAGCTTGCGTACTTCGTCGATTCCTCGATCTCGCCCGGCGGCACAGCGCGCACGTAGTTCCAATGGTCGTCGCTGTCGACGAGCCAGCGAAAACCGATCTGCGGGTTGTAGAGCAGATACTCGCTCCAGAAATACTGCACGCCTTCGATCGTCACGCTGCGTCGCATCGCGCCGATGACCGTCATCTTTCCTTCGGGCACGTCGCCGGTCGTCCCGAGCGGAATCAGCGGTTGAAACGCAGGTCGCTCGAGCGACTTGAACAACGCAAGCCGTCCCTGGTTGACGTCGAGTAGTGCATTGCAGTTGGGGCAAGTGACGCGCTCGGTCTTGTCGGGCGCGCGCAGTTCGAGTGGACCACCGCATTGCGGACAACTCAGTTGCGCCGCCTCGACGCGACGTTCTTCGCGTTCAGGTGCGCGCGTTGTCGTGATGCCGAGCTCCGCGAGCGTGACTTCGTTGCCGAGAAATACGAGCGGCGGTGATTCGTTGTAATCGAGCGTGCCGAAGCCGCGATCGGGTCCGGAGAGATCGGCGTAGAAATACGTGTCGCCGGGTGTGAGCAGATACGGAATCTCGCCCTTCGCGCCGAGCGCGGTGGCGCGGCCAGTTTCCGCGACCATCAGCGGCGTGGGCCAGGGCAAACCGGGAACCTGCTGTCCGAGTTGTAGCTGATCGAAGGAAGGAACGTTGACGCCTTCGGGAATCGGATATTGAAAGGTGAGATAGAAACGGCCCTGCGCTTCCGCGAGCCAGCCGAGCCAACCGTTGGAGAACGTCGCGTACCACTCGTCCCACTGGCCGCCCATCTGATGACCGAGCTGCGCGCGGCCCGTGAGCTCGAACATTTCATCGCGCCATTTACCGCGCAGGCCGACGTCGAGCGGCGAACCGGTTTCGACGAGTTCCGCGACTTTGCCGAGGTCTTTCAAGTCGCGATCGGTGCGCGCGACGGCAGAGCGGCAGTAACTACAAATGACGACGATTGATTGACCACTCTTGAATTCGACCGGCGCGCCACACGCCGGGCAATTCGCGGTGAGTACACTCATCGGGGCGCTCCGGCCTCCTTGAGTGCGGACGTGTGCTGGAGCGTTCGTTCAAAGACTTGCACGCGAACTTCCGTCGCGCCGAGCATTTCACGAAGGCGTTGTTCCCACGGCCACGCCGCGCGTTTGCGACAGCAGTAAAGATTGAAAGTCGCGGCGCCGAATTCGGGGTACGTGTGACAGGTGAGATGCGATTCCGAGAGCAGTGCGAGTCCGCTGACGCCGCCGGGTTCGGAAAACTTGGCCCACGCGATCTCGCCGACGACATTGAGCTCGAGATCGTTGATGACGCGATTGAAAACTGCGCGGAGGCGTTCGAGATCGGCAAGCGCGTCTGCGTCGCAGCCGCTTGCGTCGATGAGCCATTCAGTTCCGAGAGTCATCCGTGTTATCCGTGGCTAACGGGCGCACAGTTTACCATCACTACGACAATTCTGCGTGTGGCAAGATTGTTGGTGGGATGGGTTCGAGGAAACGTGAAAGAGTTGGTACACCGTCCGTTTCCGGTCCGGCGTAGACGTTGACTGCCGGATAGACGAAGTGCAGCTCGCGTTTCGCGCGTGTCGTGGCGACGTAAAGCAGCCGGCGCTCCTCTTCGAAATCATCAAACTCGTCCTGAAAACGGTTCGCCGGAAACCAGCCGTCGGTCATCCAGATGAGAAAGACGTTGTCCCACTCGAGACCTTTCGCGGAGTGAACGGTCGAGAGTGTGACGAAGCCGCTGCCGCTCCGCGTCGTGTTTCCCTGGACCACTTCGGTCGGATCGAGCGCGACGTCTTCGAGCAACTTGGCCGCCGTCTTGTAACGCTTCGCGATCGATTGGAGATGTTCGAGATCGCGTCCGCGTCGCTGTACGTCGTCGTAC
>DASXXL010000648.1:0-7745 GCA_036503085.1 Pyrinomonadaceae bacterium
GGAAAAGGATCGGTGGGCGTCACGTCGGCCTGGCTCACCGGCAACACCGTGCCACTGGTCTCGAGCGCGATCACGGCGCGCGTCAGCGCGAGCGGTCGACCGATGAGCACCGCGAGCGACGGGTCCTGCGCAAATCTCACCGGATTGATGAACTTGTCGGAAGCCTCGATCGTGTTCATCAGATCGCGCAGAAAGTCAGCGTCTTTGCCGTCGACGTACCACATGAAATCGGCGACGTGCGGATTGACGATCGGATGTCCTTTGGGACCGATGTCTTTTTCCAGCGAGTCTTCGGGATTGTTCACATTGCCGGCGCGCGTGCGGTACTTCAAATCGTTGTGCTCGACTCCGAATGAACCGATCGCGGCGCCGTCCGCGTCGTAGAAGAAGAGACTATCGTCGAGATGGTTGGGCATCACCCAGCCGAACACGGGCGTCGTCGCCGGATGCGAGTTCATCTCGACGAAGTCACCCGTGATTCCGGCCACGCGTTTGTTGTGGTTCGCCGACAACCACGCGAACCAGAGTCGCGTCGGCGCGAGCAGCCGGGGCGGCAGAAATATCTTGTCCTTGTTGGCCGTATCACCCGGGTCTGGTTGGAGGCTTTGGGCCACGATCGTTTGTAACGAGCCATTGGGGTTCGTGGCGCTCGTGTTCAGCGTCATGCGCTGGCCGAACACGTCAACAATTTCGAGCGTGAAAATCTCAGCGAAGCCGGAGCGGAACGGGCCGAAGTTGTGTTGCGCGAGTAGACCGACGTCGATCGGTGCGTAGCCGTTGAAACCGAAGTTGTACCAATTGTCGATCGGGTGCGCGAGAGCCGCATCACTCACCGCGGTCGTGATGATGTCGCGTGCTCCTTTAACGAGATCCTGCACCGGCACTTTCGGAATCAGCGTGCGCAGCGTTTGCTCGACATTGAAACCGCTGAGGCCCTGCGAAATTATCTTGCGGCTTTGATAAACCTCCTTCGCCTCTTCGAGTCTCGCATCGGTTTTCTCATCGGTGGGATAGTTCCTGATGTAACTGTCGATCTGGTTTGTCAGGCTGTAGGTGGTTGCTTTCGACAACGTTACCGAACGCGCGTAGCGCACTGACTTACCGGTCGTAATATTCGTGCCGGTCGTATAACGGTAATCAATACCGTCGACATCGAGATGAAAGTAGTTTTTCAGATTTCCTGGTCCATAGTTATTGCCGTCGTCGCGCTTGAGTGGTTCGAGTTGCGCCGTCCACAGCAAAAATACGGGCAGAAACGGATCGTAACGTTTCGGCGTGAACTCGGGCAGCGCCGGTTGCGTGTTCCAGGCGACGGCATCGGGCGCCCAACCATTCGTCGTGGCGTTGGTGAACGTCACGCTCAACGTGAGCGGCGTCGAGACGGTTTCCGTCGGGTTTGCCGTCATGTGTCTGTCGGGATCGTGGACCGCCTTGAAGAGTCCGGACGGAGTTCCACCTTCCGCCGGCGAGAGCCCGCCCTGAGCAAGACTCAACGAGGAAACAAACTCAGCGTAATGTGAGACTGCGGGATTGCCGCTGCCGCCCTTCGCCTTGAGCGCATCCGCTACTGCGGCGGTGAGCGCCGGCGCGAGCAGATAAGTCTCGTTTATCAAACCCTGCACGTCCGTCTTCATCGGCACGGGCTCAGGCATTTGCGGCACACCAATGAGATCACCGGTCGAGATCGTGAAAGTGTTGTTGTCGTATTTGAACTGAAGCGTGTTCAGTAGTTCGCCAGTAACGCGCACGCCGATGTTTGGACCTGGACCATTGCGCCGGACAGGTTGCAGCCGTGCGCCTTCCATCACCAACACCGGATCCGTCGGCAGCGAGAAGGGCAGCGCCGTCGTCGCGCGCAGTTGCCAGGTCGGATAATTGATCAACATATTGAGCAGCGCTTCGTATTGGTTCCACACTGCGATCGCCCGCGACGTAGCTTCTGAAAACTTAGCCGGCAGCAGACTGTGCAACGGCGGCTGGATGCCCGTGATCTCCGCCGTCACCGGATCCTGCAAATACAAAAGGATCCCCACACTCTTGCCGTAATCGACGACAGCGGTCAGCTCGCCGCCCGTTGTGGTCGAGATGAAATTTGTCAGCTCGTTGATACTGACGTTCGGGTCCTGAATGCCGCTGACGAAAATCTTCACGTAACGAAGCCAATCCATAAAGAGCTGCTTGCGCATGACGTCGAGCGCGGCGCGGCCCTGGTCGTAATCTTTCTGCGCCTGGTTGAGCCGGCTGAGTTGTTCCGCGATATCGAGTGGTAAGTTGACCTCTTCATCGGGATCGCCGGCCCGCTCCGTACCTTGTTGCCTTTGTTCCACGACCCACATGTAGCCGCCGGAGAGTTGCGAGAATTCTTTCGAGTGCGTGTCTTCTTCGAGCGTGATCAGCGCGTTGCCCTGCGT
Organism: Pyrinomonadaceae bacterium; assembly: GCA_036503085.1. Lineage (GTDB taxonomy): Bacteria > Acidobacteriota > Blastocatellia > Pyrinomonadales > Pyrinomonadaceae > PSRF01. Next base: position 2,412 of record DASXXL010000648.1, read on the forward strand.
TTCGAGGTCGCGCAGAATTCCGAGTTGCAAATCATTCAGCAGGTACTCGTAGTTGTCTAAAACATCCGCAAGGTTCTTCGGGTTTTCTATGTCCTTCTTCAACAACGCCGACAAGGCCTCGACGGTCGTATTGCCCACCGCTAATTCAACGGTGTCGGTCCACACAGCCGGCGAGCGCGGATTGTTTGGGTTGTTGAGAAAGAAGGAGGTCTGCGGATTGGTCAGCATGTCCCAGACAATCTCCTGCTCGAAGCCGCTGCACACGGTTCGCTGCGGCACGTCTAACGTGTCGATGGTCTTGTCCGGTTTCAACGTGTAAGTGATGTTGTCCTTGCGAAAATCCCAGCGATATCTTTGCGCCGCGACGCCCACGAATTCGTCGGCCGGCGTCCGCACGACGGAAACTTTTTCCGCCGCACACTGCCGCACGTAACGGTTGTAGCCTTCAGTCACGAGGGTCGCTACGTTCTTCAACGGATCGGCGTTCTCTTCGTTAATCCAGCCAACAACCTCGTAAGTGACTTTAAATTGGATGGGCTGGTTTTCCCTGATCGCCTTATAGACTTTGTCCAAGTCCTTGAAGTGGTCCCAGAAACCAAAAACGCTCATGCACTCCGGGTAATAAGCCGAGAATGATGGGCCAACAAAACCGACCGACGTGAGATAGAGCGGCTGCCCGTTCGTGCCCTTGTAGAAAGGCAGAAAGTCAGCAGGGTTTTCCGTCGCGGGATTCCACTTGTCGAGATCCACTACGCGGCCCATGAACATGAAAGGCCGCTGGTTCGCTCGCGGATTAACCGGAATCGGCACCGCCACTGCGGGACGCGGTTCGCCGGTTGAGTCCTCGATAATCGTTGGCGAAAGGAAATCGCTCTCGACGATCCAGCACTTCGGAGTTTCCACTGGTCCATACTTGCCGGCGCCCGCGTCGTAAATACGCAGATACCGAACGACGAGCCAGCGGTTCGGCGCCTGCGGAAAAACTACGTCGCCGCCCTGCGCCGGTTGCGTTCCACGGCGGAAGTAATCAGGCAATTCCCAGTGCAAGTGAATGCCGATGCCCAACGGATCCTTCGGCGAAGCATCACTTTCCAGCGGCTGCACGATCGTGTCGCCGGTGCTCGCTTTTTTCGCCGTGCTCTCGAACGGCATTTTCTCGAAGACCGCCGTGCGTCCCTTGAACTGCGACACGATGTTCGTACGATCGTTGGCGCTCACGCGAATGGCGGCGACGTTGAGGGGAACAATTGCATTCATGATTGCGACGATTCCTTTTTGAACTGCACCATGCCGACGCCTTCGGTCATCTCAAAACCCATCTCGGCGGAGTCGATGGTAGTGAAGTTGCTCAACCTGGCGATCTGCTCGGCGAGCATGTTCATCTTCAAGACGCGCGGCGAGCCGGACCGAAACGAGTTCGCCAAATCGAGTTCCTTAGTTTCCTTGGATATCGTCACGGTCGAATCCTGTTTCGTAAACGTGTGGACCTTCTTGTTGGCCACGATCGCTTTGGTCGATTCGTTGTAGACGTATTTGTTGATCCCGTAGTGCAGGTGCTCGGGCGCTTCGTGAATGTCGACGCGATAAGCGTCGCCATCGACGAGACAGATGAGCGTGTCCGAGTTGGGACCGAGCGGTTCGAAGCGCAGGATGTCGAGCAGCGTAACCGTCGGATCTTGCGGTGTGCCGCCGAGCGGATAAACGTTAGCGCCGATTCCTCTGTAAGCCGAGACCACCGTCGAGCGCAGCAGAAAGCCCGACACGACCTGCAGCGACGCAAGCGGCGGCTCTACGCCGAGAGCTTCGGCGCGTACGCTCGCGGCGCCTGCGCGTCCTTGCTGTTTCACTTTCGGCGTGACCGCGCTATCGAGATTGTGCGAAAACGCGTTCTCGGTCTTCGTTAGATTGCGGCCGATGCTGAACGCGCCATCGAGCAATGAGTCGATCCAATTGATGTCGAGATAGAAGAACCGGATCGATTCGGGCGGCAGCATCCGCTCGTCGGGAACGAGGTAGTTGAACGGCACGCCTTTGAGCAAGCGCAAGCGGCCCAGCCACTTCGAGATTTGTTCGGGCACCAGGACCGCTTCCAGCGACGACTGAATGGCGGCGGGATCGGCGAAGGTATTGGCAATCTTCGCCTGGAAAGTTGTGCGTGAATTGAGCGTCTTCATTGGTTTATTCGGATCGGCGTTTGGCGTTGGCCGGCAGCGTTTGCATCATCTTGTGCAGCAGCGCTTCGATTGGCGAGATCCGCGCGGCGTCGCGAAGCGCGAACGGCACCTCACCGGCTTCGAGTACGAAAGCGAATTGCTCGGCAAGGATTTGTTCCTCGATGTAGTTGATCACTTTTTGCGTCAGGCCCCGCTTCCATTGATAGAGCGCGGTGGAGAAAGCCGTGTCCTGCAACGCGACCATTCGCCCGATGGTCCAGGCCGCCGCAAGCGAATCATCGAGCATGCCCGTTGTCGGATCGAACACCGTCGCTTCATCCGGAGATGGAATCGGGAAATGAATAGTCGGGCTGGGAATCAAGTAGGGAATGAGCGGCCCGCGATACCACGACACGGTTTTGCCGCCCGTTCGCAAACTGTTGTTTAGCGGCACGTAGCCCATGCTGAGCGCGTTGCCCGCAATCTTGTTGGTCCCGCTGTAGATGATGCGCAGGTTCGTATTGACGGCATCGGTTGTACTACCGTCGGGCCTGCCGTTGAGGCGCAGCAGTTGCTCGACGAAAGTGGCCGACTGGCCCGTCGAATAAAAAGTCCAACTCGTCAGCACGGCGAGGCGAATGAAACGCTTGCCGTCAAACTTTGTTCCCTCCGGTGGTCCACCGTCTTCACTCGTCGGCAGAAACGGCTGTAGTTCTTCGAGCGAGACGAGGCAGGCGAAAGTTCTCCTTTGCGTCTGTGGCAAGCGGTTGCCGAAGACGATCGAAAACGTTCCGACCGGCTCGCCGATGTCCGACACGCCTGGCATCGTCGGCTTGTTGATTAAACTCACTTTGCGCACGTGGGCCATCAACTTCAGATCGGCGATCGTGGGCGCGATTTTCCAGAACAGTTCCAGCGGCACGTCGACGATCTGAATCGGATCGGTCAGCGCGTCGCCGATGTCGATACCGCTCGTATCTTTCGCTTTGTAGAAATAGGAGTAGTTCTCCTCGAGCGTAGACTTTGTATAAATGGCGGTCGGATACAGATCGCCGATCGTGGCCATCACCGGTTCGAGCGATGGCTTGCCGTAAGCGGCGAGGTCATCTTCATCAAACAGCAACACGCAAAGCCACGTCGGCACATTCTCCTCGGCGGCCACGCCGGCCGGGAGCGCTTCAGGTTCCTTGCTCGTCGGATAGCGCGACCACGGAAACGTCGACTTGGTAAACACGACGTGCGGCAGGACCGTGTCGTATTGGCCGCGTCCGTTGTCCTCGGGAAAGACCGTGTAAAGCACTTCCGCCGGGTTCTTCAGTCGAAAACGATCGCCGAGCACCGCGAACGTGTATTCGTTCGCGATCGGTTCGTCGTTGATCGGTTTGTCGTCCTTGTCGTCGAGTCGTTGTGAGACGGTCAACTTAAACTCGCCGGCGGGCAGACCCGGTACGTCGTGTTGGATGAACGTCACCAACTGGTTTAGCAGTTCATTTCCCTCAGTGCTGTTTGCCATGTTGTTCGCCTGGGCCAGGTTGATAATTCCGGTTAACTGCCGATCATCTTGACGGTGGGCCAATCCGTCAGCGCGGTCTTGGTTGCGAAATCCTTGAGATCGATCTCGATTGCCTTGTACGTCGAGAAGCCGTTCGCGGCGAGATCGTCCAGAATGGTGGCGCGCTGATCGGTGACCCACTGATCGATCAGCGAGCTGAGTATGTAGTTTTCGTTCTTCAGTTCCGCCGTGTGCTTGCCGCTGATGTTGATCTTAAGTTCGTGTTTTTCTTTCTCGTGAATGATCGACGAGGTCACGGTGTAGTCAGGGTCGACGACTGCTTTCTGATAAGTGAAGCCGGTGGAGTTATCACGGGCGAAGAGCAACTCGATCAGTTTCACGTCGTTCACGCTGGACGGTTTTCTGGGAATCGGCGAAATCAGAAAACCCGTCAGCGCCGACGGCACAAGCAACGGATCGTTCGGCGTCTTGTCCTGCGGTTTCTTGTCTTCGCCCCACAACGCCGTGCTCGAATCCAGCAGCACCGGTGTTACTGCCAACTCCGTGAAGTACATACTGAACACGCCGAAGGGATCACCCTCGACCCGTTTGTTCACCTGGATCTTCTGATACGACTTCACGTTCGTCTGGCCCATCGGCGCGATATTCACCGTCGGGTTCCAAACCTCAGTCTTGGAGAAGGTCTTGGTGTCGGCGGGAAGCTTCAGGTACGGCTGGTCCGGAGTGATGTTCCCCGGATTGTAGCTGGAAACCGTATTCGGCACCTTGAACACGGTCGAAGCAGACAACGCCCATTCGCCGTTGTTCGCCGGAATCGTGCTGTTCGTCAAGATAGAGAAGTGGTTCGGATCGAGAATCCAGTCGAACCCACCGACATCGGTCTGCATTAGACCGGTGGAGACGCTGCCCTTGATCGTGTTTTCTTCCTCGTCCGGGTCCTCTGCCGCGAAACCGGGCAAGGCGAGCGCGCGTCTGGCGGCGTTCTGTCGCAGGACTCGCGAAGACGCCTTTGAATCCTGCGGCAGGAACTTGTTCTTGAAAGTGTTCCAGCCGACCGGCGGTGGCGCGATCGGCTCGGCGCCGAAAGAGATCGTGAACGAAACCACGTCGAGATCGACTTCCGCGCGGCCCCCGAACGGCGGTCCCCATATATAAAGGCCAGCGCCGACACTCACGCTCAAAGTGAACAGCCCGAGATCCACCGAGCAGCCGATGTTGATGAACGCGCTCGCTTCGTAGTGGAACGGCGCCCAACTGATGAGGAAATCCAAGCCCGCATCCAGCCACGCCTTGATCGGACCAGAGCTCCAAACGGCGCTCATGCGAATGCCCGCCATCATCATGCTGGGCGTGAGCGCGAAGTAAGCCTGGCCCGTGACGCGGAATGGACCAAGCGCGAAGTCCATCTGCAGCCGCGGGACCGTCGGATAAATGTCTGGCTTCTTGAAAGCCGGATGATAACCGCCAATCGAAACCACGAAGTTGCCGCGGTTCTCGCCGGAGAACCACGCATAAAAAGCAAAACCGCCGGAGAGTTTGCAGAAGCCGCCGTAAAGGAACGACGCCGGTGAGAGTTTGCCGTCGATGGCGAGCAGCCCCGTCAGCGGACGATACGAAGCAATCAAAGCGATCGGCGGTTGGGCGCCCGAAGCGGATCCGGCGTCGTTC
>DASXXL010000649.1:0-3242 GCA_036503085.1 Pyrinomonadaceae bacterium
CTGGCAGAGGTTCGCGACGAGATTGTAGTGGGTGAGCATCACGCCTTTCGGCAAGCCTGTGGTGCCGCTCGAGTAAGGCAGCGCGACGAGATCTTCACGCGGATTGATGTCGACCTGTGTTGCCCGGCCGTTGTCTATTTGTAATTCGGCGAAGGGCGTCGCACCTTCGGCTTCACCAAACACAAACAACTCTTCGACGCCCGCTTCGTAAGCAGCCTGGCGCGATTTCTCCAGACACATCGGCGTGCAAACGAGAAAACGCGCGTGCGCGTCTTTTAGTTGATGCGCGATCTCGTAATGCGTGTAGAGCGGATTGATCGGCGTGACGATGCCGCCGAGTAATGCGGTGGCATGAAAGGCGATGCCGTATTCAGGACAGTTTGGACTGATGATCCCGAGCACTTCGCCTTTTTTGAAACCGCGTTGCGCGAGGTTGTGGGCGACGATGGCGATCGCTTCGTTGAGTTGGGAATACGTGACGATGCGGCCGGTTGGTCCATCGATCAGCGCCGGCTTGTCGGCGAGCTCGCCAGCGCGATGCATGACGAACGGGGTCAGGGCAGTCTCGGGAATCTCTACGTCCGGATAGGGACCTTTGAATATCATCGTGTTTTGGGATTCGCGCCGAAGGCGCGCGGGAGTCGGGCTCTCGCCTGGGACCGCAGGCGTCTCGCCTGCATGCTGCGATGATGGCGCTGCCGCGAGTTGCAGGCGAGACGCCTGCGGTCCCAGGCAGTATCAAAGCACACGATACCTTAACAGGTGGCCGCGCACCTGAAAAGCGATTATAGTTACGCGGCGATGCCGCAGCCTCCGAATCGACCCCTCAACATCATTTGCCTGGCCACGTATTTCAAAGGCGCTGACTTCATCCGCGAGTGTAAAGCTCACGGTTGTCACGTGGTGCTAATCACCAAAGAGAAGATGCTCGGTGAAGACTGGCCGCGCGAATCTCTCGACGATCTGATCGCCGTGCCGAACGATGCCGGGCCGGCGCTGTTCATCGATTTACTCGCGTTTCTCGCCCGCGATCGCGTGGTGGATCGTGTGATCGCGCTCGAAGAGTTTGACGTGGTCACGGCGGCGCTCATGCGCGAGCATCTATGTCTGTCGGGATTGAGTAGTTCACGCGCGAAGATCTTTCGCGACAAGCTGTCGATGGCTGTTTACAGCCAGCGCGCCGGGATCAACGTGCCCGAGTTTGTGCAGCTTTTGAATAACGAAGCGGTGGACGCGTACATGAAACGCGTGCCTGGTCCGTGGGTGATCAAGCCGCGTTCGGATGTGTCGGCGATTGGGATCAAGAAGGTCGAGCAGCCAAACGAGGTGTGGGGCACGATGGAAGAGATGAACGCGCGGCAGAACCTGCGCGAACGCGCGTCTTATTACGTGCTCGCGCGTTTCATTCCGGGCGAGGTTTTTCACGTTGATTCGTTGGTGAATGAGGGCAAGGTCGTGTTTGCGGGCGCGAACCAGTATGGACGGCCGCCGATGCAGGTGGCGCATCAGGGTGGCGCTTATATCTCGCGCACGGTCGCGCGCGGTTCGGCTGACGAGAAGACGCTGTTTCAGATCAATAAGAAACTGATCAAGGCTTTGGGGCTGAAGCGTGGCGCAACGCACGCGGAGTTCATCAAGAGTGATGCGGACGGGCAGTTTTATTTTCTGGAGATCGCCGCGCGTGTTGGCGGTGCTTATATAGCGGAAGTGCTCGAAGCAGCGTCGGGCGTTAACTTATGGCGCGAGTGGGCCAGGTTAGAGATCGCTGATGTACCCGCGCGAGTTGCGCCGACGCGTAAAGAATACGCCGGGATCATTTTGTCGTTGGCGAAACAGGAACAGCCCGATACGTCAGCTTATGACGACGAAGAGATCGTGCATCGCGTGAAGAAGCGTCATCACGCCGGACTGATCGTACGCGCGCCGAAGTTGGAACGAGTGACCGAACTCCTCGACAACTACGCCCAACGTTTCGCCGACGACTTCGTCGCCATCGCACCCCCACCCGACCGCCCGGAGTAAAACGACATGATTTCAGGATGTACAAGATTTGATAACGAAGTAGGTGTACTCCTCTCATGTCGTAAAGCAATCCTGTAACTCTGAAATCCTGTCAAACAAAAACGAAAAGAGGCGAGTCGTTGAAACCTACTCGCCTCCATTCGTCCCCCCGGACTTACTGTTGGACCCGCCGGTGATCTATTTAGAACTCGAACTCGCCTGACTGCGCGCTTGTTCCGCACGCGCCTGCCCGATGGCCGTATGCACATCCTTCACTTCTTCAGGCGGCGGCAGTACTGCCTTCATCCCGAGCGACTCCAGCCACAGTTCGCGTGCCCAGCCCTTCGTGTGATAGAGATGCTCGTCTTCCTGATCCTCGACCTGCTCGTGTGCTTCCTTCAAAACCTTCGCGGTCTCGCCCTTCACCTTCGTCATAACTTCGCCGATCAAATGCCAATTCTGATGGTCCTTCGTTTCGGCCAGCACCACCGCTTCAGCGGCGACGATCTGCGCTGCTCCCGGTTCGCCCTCGGCAAGCGCCATCTCCATCGCCTCAACGAGCGACTGACCGATGGTCTTCACAACCTTGCGACCCGGCGTTTGTTCGTTTGGATCGAGTCCGAGTTTCTTGAGCACGTCTTCCACAATCGTGACGTGAGTCTTCGTCTGTTCGAGATACTTGTCCCACTCTTCTCTCAGCTCATCGGTCTCCACGCAACGGAGCGCGGTCGTGTAAACGTCCACGCCGCCAAGCTCCGTCTCATAGGCCTGATACAAGAGTTCCCGCACTTGTTCGTCCTTCATGACCCCTCCTTATTCTTGTGTGCTGACGCAGCAGTTTTGCGGTCTAAGTTGCAAGCAGCAGGCCAGAATAGATGCCAGTGAAGTTGGTGTGTTCAATCCTTTGGCCGTATTTTTATGGGACAAGAATGAAGCGGCTGTCTTAATCTGTGGCAGTTGTTTTAGTGTCCCGGTTCTACGCGCAAGCCGGCGATGCTTCCAGTAAGGAGTGAACGATGATTTGCGCGCGCTTACTCTTCCTGCTTGTTGCCGCAACTGCGGTTGTCGCGCAAACACCTCCCGCGCCTCCCAATCTCGACAAGCTGCGCGCCGACGGTTACGACGCCCTGTTCAATCTCGACTACGACGGCGCGCGTCGCGCTTTCACGAAGATGATGGCGCTTGCGCCCGATGATCCCGCGGGCCCGGAGTCGTTCGCCACGAGTCTTTGGCTCGAACAA
>DASXXL010000650.1:0-10674 GCA_036503085.1 Pyrinomonadaceae bacterium
CAAATTGAACTTCTTTGATCATAGCTCCAGATCGTTTATTTAATCCGTGTCATCCGTAGTTAACTATTCGTATCGCAATGCGACCAACGGATCGACTTTCGTCGCCCTGCGCGCCGGCAGATAACAAGCCAGCAGCGCCACGACGAACAGCACCCCTGTCACAGTCGCAAACGTTGTGACATCACTCGTGCTCACCTGATAAAGCAACGCGCTCAACAGTCGCATCAGACCGAGTGCTGCAAGCACTCCAATCCCCACACCCAACAGCGCTAACAGCAGTCCCTGCTTCAACACCATCTTGAGAATGTCAGCCGGGCTCGCGCCGAGCGCCATGCGCACGCCGATGTAATGTGTCTGCTGGCTAACGGAATAAGACACGACGCCATAGATCCCAATCGACGCGAGCAAGAGGGCAACGCTCGCGAAGATGCTGATCAGCAACGCCGGAAAACGTCGCATGAACGACGCCGGCGTTTGCGAGATCATCTCGTCGACCGTGCGCACGTTGAGAATCGCCGCATCAGGTTCGACGTTGCGGATCTCGTTGCGAAGTCCTGTTCCGAGCGCGGCCGGATCGCCGTCAGTGCGCGCAACCAGATTGGCGGCGGGCGAAGGATTCTGGCGGAACGGATAATAGAGCACCGGTTTCACCGCTTCATCCAGTCCGGTAATCTTGATGTCTCCTACCACGCCGACGATCAGATCCGGCGGTACCTGGGCGGACGTGTAGCGGATGCGCATGCCGACAGGATTGCGGCCGGCAAACAGGCGATCGGCCATCGACTTACAGATGATGACGACGCCCTGACTGTCGAGCGTGTCGTGTGGATCGAACATGCGGCCCGCAAGTAACGGCACGCCGAGCGTTTGAAAATAAGAATCGGTAACCCGGCGCAGATTGGCCTCAGTCTCCTGGCCCGGCGGCGGCACGGGATCGCCGTCGATGCTGAACCTCGTCGTGTTGCCGCCATTCAATGGCAGCAGGTCGACCATTCCGGCGCTCACGACACCTGGCACATTTCGCACGCGTTCCTGGACCTGATCGCTGAAATTGATCGTTTGGGCCGGCTGCGCGTATTTAACCGGCGGCAAGACAAACTCGACCGTCAGCAGGTTGTCTGTTTTGAAACCGATGTCGCTTTGCAGCAGCCGGAAAAGGCTCTTCATTAGCAGTCCGGCGCCTACGAGCAGTACGACCGCGAGCGCAATCTCGGTGACGACCATCGCGCTGCGTAGTCGATGGCCCACACTGCCGGCCGATCTGCGTCCGCCTTCCTTCAACACCTCGCTGAGATCTAGCCGCGACGACTGCAAGGCTGGAATGAGCCCAAACACAATGCCGGTAAGTAACGAGAGGCCGAAAGAAAACGCGAGTACCTTCGCATCAAAATGCAACGTGGTGAGAAAAGGCATTGCGAGGCGTTGCGCGGGCGGCAGCGCTCCCACGATCGCGGGCACACTCCAGTAAGCTATTGCCAACCCCGCTACGCCACCGATAAGTGACAGAACGATAGATTCAGTGAGTAGCTGCCGGATCACTCGCCAACGGCTGGCGCCGAGTGTCGAACGAATCGCGACTTCCTTTTGCCGCGAGAGTGCTCGCGTCAATAACAAGCTGGCGACGTTGGCGCACGCAATGAGCAGGACCAGCCCGACCGCAGCCAATAAGACCAACAACGTCGGCCTCAACTTGCCCACGATCTGTTCTTGTAGCGGAACCATTAGCGCGCTTGTTCCGGCATGTGACTGATTGTTCTCCTGCGCGATCCGGGCGGCGATCGTGCTCAGCTCCGCTTGTGCCTGCGTCTCCGACACGCCGGGTTTAAGCCGCGCGATAAGGTTTGTGCCGTGCAGCCCGCGGCGAGTCATTTGCGCTTGCGTAGGTTGATAAGGCAGCCAAAGATCGTTGTCCCGAAGGGCAAACTGAAAATTTGCCGGCAGTACTCCGACGATCGTGTAGCTCTCGCCGTCGATCGTCAGTTGACGCCCGATCACTCCTCGATCGCCGCCGAATTTTCCCTGCCAGAATCCGTAATCGAGCACAGTTACTTTTGGACCACCGGGCTTGTCTTCTCCGGCCTGAAAGGTGCGCCCGAGGATCGGATTGACGCCCAGCACGGAAAAGAAGTTTGCGCTCACACGCGGCGCGCCGATGTTTTCCGATTCGCCGGAACCACTGAGAATCGCGCCGGCCCCTGCGTAAGCGGCGATGCCTTCGAACACGTTGTTTTGCTGGTAGTCCTGATAATCGAGATATGAAAACTCACGCCGGGGAAAGTTCACTCGCGGCGTCTGTTCCCAAAGGTGATATAGCCGGTCGGGCGCCTGGTAAGGCAGGCCGCGCAACAACGCGGCGTTAACAACGGTGAAGATCGACGTACTGCCACCGATACCCAGCGCCAACGTGAGAATTGCAACCGCTGAAAAAGCGCGATGCTTCCACATCGTCCGCAACGCAAAGCGAAGGTCTTTGAGTAGAGAGTCCATATGTTAGTCCTTTGGGCTTTCACTCGTAACGAAAAGTCACGAGCTGATCGATTTCAGATGAGGCGTGCCGGCTGCAATTTCAAATGGATCGCGCGTAAGCATATACCTGCTCCAGAACGCATTCAATACTTTCGATCGAGTGGGGACTATTGCCGCATCCGCTTGAGAATCAGTGTTTCAGACAGAGCTACCGCACTTTGCGCCGGTTGGGGCAAAGTAGCGAAAATTTTGAACGGAAGTTCTGAGCAACAGCAGACTAGATGGAACGAGAGATGGGAACTCCTCGTCCCACGCGTTTGCTACGTCGGGGAGGTGTGAGTAGCCGGGGCTATTTAAGACCACCTAATGGTGCGAGCCTCTTTTACCAAAACGCGATGGCTCTGTCTGTCTAAACTCGACCTTAAAAGTCAATCTCTCGGAAATTGTTTGAGCTTGTCGCGAATGATTCGATAGCACTCGCAAGAGTGAGCCTCGAGTTCAGCGCGATCGGGTATCACGATCCGCCCGCGGGTATAACGAATACGGCCCGCTCGCTGTAGCGAACCCGCTGCCGCAGTTACACCCGTTCGCGGTACGCCGAGCGCGCTCGAGATGAGCTCCTGCGTGACATTCAGCGTATCGGAGTTCAGCCGGTCCTGAACCATCAACAACCAACTGCTCAGCGCTGCTTCCAACTTGTGAAAGCGATGACAGAAGGACGATTGCGAAATTTGGGCCAGCAGAATGTTCAGATACGCGAGCACCAGATCGTGCAACGCTTCGCCGCGATCGAACTCCGCCTCGAGGGCCTGCGCCTTGATTTTCCATGCTTCGGTGGTGACGGCCACAGTGACGTCGTAAGGAATTATTCCCGTTCTATTGATCACAGTAAGTCCGGCGAGGCCTTCGTCGCCAATCATGGCGAGATCCATACTGGCGCCGGTCTCTGTAGTTAAACCGAGCGACAGCAATCCATTGATGGGAAAGTAGGAGTGGCGGATCGTATCGCCGGTCACGTAAACGACCTCGCCCTTTCCGAGGTGCACTCGTTCCAGATGTTCGCTCAGACGCCGGAACTCAGACTGCGGCAACGCTCCGAGAATCTTATTCCCAACATCGACTTGCCATTGAACAGCAGACATACTCGCTCCCTGCAACCAACAGGAGTTTGTACTGGGCTTCGCAACAGAACGCGTCGAGGTAGGAGGTTCGGGCAGTATAAGCTTTAAGTTTCAGTTGTCAATCAGAACGTTATTCCCGTAAGGCGACGAGGCGATCCACCTTTGCGATCTGCTCGAGTTTCAAAGCGCGGGATAGACGTGCCTTGGTTGAGTTCGAGCAGATCTCCACTCACCTGCTCGATGCGCTCGCGATTCCACATCTATGTAACGGTCCCAGCCATTGTTGGCGATTGGCCGCGAAATTGCTAACCAGTCAACAAGACTTAACTGAGCTGAATAGGAACAAAACAGAATGGCGTTTCTGGGAAACTATGAAGTTTTAGAGTGAATGGAGGTGAAACATCATGGGACTGATCCTGCTGATAGTTTTGATTCTGCTTTTGATCGGCGCTTTTCCGAGTTGGCCCTATAGCCGCAACTGGGGCTATTGGCCCAGCGGCGGTCTCGGTCTCGTCGTCGTGATCATTCTGATTCTGCTGCTTCTGGGACGAATTTAATCGCTTAGAGATTTGCTTTCCAGAAGTCGAGCATCAACGAGCGCAGATGAAGCGTCGCGGCTTCGTCCGTTATGCCGTGCTTGCGCATCGGATAGGCCATCATTTGAAATTTTTTGCCCGCGGCGATCAACGCGTCAATGAAGGCCAGCTCGTTATAAGGATGAACGTTGTCGTCGTACGTTCCGAAGACGATCAGGAGATTACCGTGCAGTTGTTTGGCGAGCGGAATCACTGACGAACCGTCATAGCCTGTCGGGTTCTCTTGCGGCGTACGCATCGCGCCTTCGGTCCACTTGCTGTCGTAGTAACGCCAATCGACAACCGGCGCGACTGAGATGCCCGCCTTGAACTCCTCCGATCGCGTCATCAAATTCAGCGTCATGTAACCGCCGTAACTCCAGCCCCACACGCCCACACGCGCCGGATCGACCCAACTTTGTTTTTTCAACCAACGCGCCGCGGCGACGAGGTCGGGCGTTTCCGCCTCACCCAAATGCTTGACGACGGTGTTTTCCAACTCCTTGCTGATACCCGTTGCCGATCGATTATCAACCTTCACGACAACAAAGCCGGCGTCGACCAGCATTTGGTTCCACAAGAGATCTCCCTGCCAGGCATTGATGACTTGCGGCGCCGATGCTCCGCCATAGATCGACAGGATGACGGGATACTTTCGCTCGGGACGAAAATCTTTCGGCTTCATGATCTGGGCCGGCATAGGAAAGCCGTCGGCTGCCGGGATCGTGAGTAACTCCGGATACTGCACGTCGAATGGAGCAAGCAGTTCCGGGCGCGCCGGAGCGATCGTTTGCACAATTGCACCATCGCTCGCGTGCAACCGCAGCGACGGTAGCGTGCGAACGTCTGAGTAGCGATCGAGAAAGTAGCGAGCATCTGGCGACATCGAGATGCGATGCGTACCGGGTTCTTTCGAAACACGCATGAAGCCCGAGCCGTCCGGATGCACGCGATACAACTGTCTTTCCGTCGATGACTGTTCGAGCGCGGTGAAGTAGATCCAATTGTTCTTCTCGTCGACGCCGACGAGAGCCTGACGCACCCAGAACGCGATGCCGCCGGCACTCGCCAACGCCCAACGTCCTTTGGTGACCTGGTTTTCGAGCGTGCCGTCCATGCGGTAACGATAGAGATGCATGTAGCCGTCTCGTTCCGAAGGCCAGAGAAAATGTTTTTCATCACCAAAGAAGTAAAGGTCGTCGGTCATGTTCACCCAACCGGGATTCGTCTCGGTGAGCACGTGGGTGGCGTTTCCGGTTTCGCGATTGGCGAAATACAAAGACAGCTCCGTCTGCTGGCGCGGCATCGTTTCGAGACTCAAGCGGCGGGCATCAGGCAGCCACTTTGCGCGCACGATGTATTCGAACGGTTTGTCGTTGATCTGAATCCAGGTCGTGTTGTCATGGCCCAACTCGATGATGCCGAGTCGCACGCGCGGATTCGCGCGGCCCGCTCTCGCGTAGCGCTGATGGATTACGCGCGGCGAGAAAGGAACGAAATCGACGAAGTAGCTGAGATCGACTGCGGAATCGTCAGACTGAAGATAAGCGATCGCTTGCGAGTCGGGCGCCCACCAGTAGCCGATGTCGCGGCGGCCGAAAACCTCTTCCCAGTAGACCCACGAGAGTGTGCCGTTCAGTAGTGTTTCCGAACCATCACGCGTGAGCTGAGTCTCGCGATTCGTGTCGAGATCGAAGTAGTAGAGATTGTTCGCGCGCACGTAAGCAACGCGGCGACCGTTTGGCGAGAAGCTGGCGGATGTTTCCTGCGCCGGCGTTGAAGTGAGCTGGCGAAAGTGCGCGCTTGGTAAATCGAGAACAAAGAGGTCGTCTTTGAAAATGTAGAGCGCCTGTTTGCCATAGCCATCGAAAGCAAGCGGCCACGGCAAAGCGTCCAGATTCATTCCCGCAACGCGTTTGAGATCCGCGAGGGCACGCGCGGCATCAAGCATCGAGTGCCTCTGTCCGGTCGTGGGATCAAGCAATTCGAAGGTTTGCTGCGCCGGCGGACGACGATTGTCGAGCATCATGAGCGTGCCGTCATCGAGCCATGCCGTATCGGGAACACTTGCGAGAGCGCGTCCTTCCGGACCGAAGACCCATTCCAGCGTGAGTTTTTGTTTCGTCTGAGCCGGTGTGTTTGCTACGCAGCAGATCAGTAGCAGGAGAGCGGTGAACGCCACGCGAGCGTGACGCCTGGGTAAGTTGTAAGTGTTCATCTTTTACAGAGACTTTTTCGCCGCCGATTTTCCGCTCGTACGAGCAGCGGTCGATATAAATGTACCTGTTAGACCACCATTTCCCCTATCGATCCGCCACACGAAGCGGCCATTGGTTTTTCGCACGGCGCCGTTTTCTGAGAACGTGGCTTGAATCTTGTCGCCGTCGATCGTCCCTTTTACCTGGATTGGAGTTCTGCCTGCGGCAGGTAGACTGCGGCCGTTTTCAGAGATCTTTTCGCCCGTGCCCGTGAAGTCTCTGCCCGCCTGATTGATCGCGACGTTAAAACCGATCTCCATGTTCCGGTAAGGTTCGTAAGCGGTTTGCTCGACGGTATTGATCACCGTCCACTTACCCGTAAGGTCAGGAACGGCAGCAGTGGTCTGTGTGTCGGGTTGCTGCGATGACGGCTGACTTGATCGTGCTGCAGGTTGGTTCGTCGTCGATGTCTCAGGTTGACTCTGCGTCTGTGGTTGCTGAGTTACGTCAGCAGGCGGTGAAGTCTGCACGGCGGGCGGGACGGATGCGGTTGACTCGGGCTTGTGCAAACGATTTACCAGCACGACAGCCGCCGCAGCCATAAGCACCGTTACGAGGATCACGAACAACGCGGGAAGAAATCTCGATTGTGTAACCGGTCGGTTCGACAGCGGAACGCGAGGCTCTGCAAAGATTCGCCCGCGTGCCGGCTCTGCTACAAATGGCTCGCGTTCAGGTGCTGTAATGAATGGTTCGTCTCGCGGTTCTGCAACGACTGGTTTCGGTCGGACCAGCGTAGCCTCTTCATCCTCGTTCGCCAACAACTGCTGATCATCGGGATACGTTCCCGCCACGTCAGCAAGTGGCACAACTTGCTCGGGCGCCGAGCCATCTTCCGACCAATTTGCCACGACATCATCATTCGCGTGCTCGCCGCCGACGACTTCAATGCCAAAGAAGTCTTTCAACAACAACCGCTCATTCGGAGCGATCGAACTTTCCACAGGCGGCCCTATCGACGGATCGAAGTCGTAACTGGCATCCGGCACGGACACCAGTGCATTGATCGCCTGAAAGCCGTTGAGCCGGCCTAACCGAGCATCCATGAGCTGGCCCCTCGCGAAGAAAAGCGCGCCCTCAGTCATTCCCGTGCTGATGTGCAATCTGCCACTCGCACGCTGAGCTGACAGCTCACGAATCACACCCAGTATTCCGCCCTCCCGCAGACCATTGTTCATCCTCATCTCCTCCTGCCGCTCTTCACAGTTCAGCAGATTCGATGCCATCCGAGATGCGGCGTTCGCTCAGTAAAACGCGAATGTGTTGGCTCAGTTCGATGCGGAGAGTGTAGCGTTTCAAACCAAAGTTCTCCGGCGAGGCCACGACCGTGTTCAGTCGTGACCTCGCGGAGTTTCTCGCGATCTCAGGTTCCCCAGACTCTTACCCAATCAACCTGCATCTGCTGCGGAAAGACAGTGGTGCCGTCGGGACTGCCGACAAAGTTTCCGCCCACAGCGACGTTGAGCAGGATAAAGAACGAACCTTGAAACTCGGACGTGCTATTGATTCCACCCGCGATGTTTGCCTGCGCATACTGAACCCGATCCACGTACCACGTGATCGTGCTTGCGGTGCGCGAGACCGCAAACGTGTGAAAGCCGGCCGCGAGCGAAGTAGACGAATTGAAGGTGCCCCCAAACGATGCGTGCTGACCATTCGCGTCGGCCCAGTGAATCGTGCCGAAGTTTTGAAACGGATTCTGGCCCCGCATCTCCATGATGTCGATCTCGCCGCACGAAGGCCAACCCACCGTGCTGATGCTGTTGCCGAGCATCCAGAAGGCCGGCCAGATGCCCTGCCCTTCCGGCGCGTTGATGCGCGCTTCGACCCAGGTGTTGATGCCGAACGATTGTTTGCCTTGCGTTTTCAGACGCGCCGACGTGTAAGCGCTGCCGCCTAAACTCTCGCGTCGCGCTTCGATGATGAGCATGCCGTTCTCAATGCGCGCGTTCTCCGGCCTGCTCGTGTAGTTCTCGAGCTCGTTGTTGCCGAAGCCGCTGTTGCCGAGATCGTAGCCCCAGTTTGCGGTGTTGATTGTTGTTCCATTGAACTCGTCGGACCAGACGAGACGCGAAAACCCCGGCGGCGCTCCGGCCGGCGGCTGTGAGCCGACTGCGCCCCACGTAAACTGTTCCCAACCTCCCGCGGTAGTGCGATCGCAAACGAGCGGCGCGAACGAACCGCGATTGAGATCGGCGGAAACGAAACGATTGAGCGCTCGTCCTTTGAGTGTGAACGCGCCGCCAGCGATGTCGGTCCAGGTAAACTGTTCCCACGTGCCGATCGCGCTGCGATCCGCAACGAGCGGCGCGTACGCCGCGCGCGCTTGATCGGCCGACACAAACAGACCGGTGCCGATCGATTTAAACGCAATGAAACCGCTGCCCGCGTCGATTACCTGGAACTGCTCCCACGCGTCGACTGTCGAGCGATCCGCAACCAGCGGCGCAAACGTTCCGCGGTTCTGATCCGCCGAGACGAAGAGATTGGTTGCCGATGCGCGTATCCAGATAGTCTGGCCCACGGGTGCTGCGGCTTTAGCGCTGAAGTTCAAAAACAAAGTCGTGAGAACCAGCAATAGGATCGTGCTGGCCTGTGATGAGAGTCGGCGAGTACTATTGTTTGGCTGCGCCATAATCTTTCTCCTGAGTGGGCTACGCCCCTCGGTGATGGTCCATCGCTGAAAGTAGGGGATGCAGGTCAAAAGGTTACGTGCTGAGCGTCACGTGAGAACCCAAACGGGAGGTGTGAATCAGGCGTGAATAGTAGCACTCATCCCAGAGCTAACCAAAAATTGCGGCTTGGTCTGTTGGGTTTCACTCTTCTGGCGATCGTGAGCGTGCTGGTATTCGTTACGTCTTCGGCAGCGCAGTCGAACTCGATCGACACCAAACTCGCCGCGCAATATTTCCAGGAGCTCAAGCAGACGTCTGATCGTGACGGCGGCAAGATGTGGGGCTTGCCGTTGTATGGTCCAATCTTGTTCGTCGATCCAAACAGCCGCAACGCCGTCGCGAATCAGGCGGATCTCGAAGGCAAACTCGTGGCGCAGGACGGCGTCTTCATTGGGAAGCTGCCCAACGAGATGAACGCGTCGAATACTGCGACTGACTGGGCTGGCGTGCATTGGACCATGGTACTATGGCCGGTTTCGGATTTTCGCCAGCCGCGCGAACGCTTGTTACTGCACGAGTGTTTTCACCGGCTGCAGAAGCAGCTCGGGCTGCCCGCGCGCGATGCGGTGAATGCGCATCTCGACGATCTCAATGGCCGAATCTGGATCCAGATGGAATGGCGCGCGCTTGAGCGTGCGTTACGCACGAGTGGTCAGGCGCAAAGAGAAGCGATCGCTGATGCGCTGCTGTTCCGTGCGTATCGACGTTCACTGTTTCCCGAAGCGGAGAAGAACGAGACGGCGCTCGAGTTGAATGAAGGACTGGCCGAATACACGGGCGTGAGATTGAGTTCCGCAGACTTGCAGGAGACCGTAGTCCGCGCGGATCTCATACTGCGGCAGGCGCGTAACAATCCGACGTTTGCGCGTTCGTTTGCGTATATTTCCGGTCCGGCGTACGGCGCTCTGCTCGATCTCGTTGGTGGTCCATCGCGCGAGGTTAGTGGTGGATCAGGGCGTCCTCTTAGCGGTGGTGCACGGCGTACGTTTGGTGGTGGTTCGTGGCCCAAAAGTCTGACGCCTTCTTCTGATCTCGGCGAGCTGTTGCGGCAGCGGTTCGGCATTCGCCTTAGCGTGTCGGAAGCGGCCGCTCGCGCTGCTGTGGCGCGTTACAACGGCCAGGAGATCATTGCGCTCGAGACTAAGCAGGAACAGCGGCGAAAGCGAGAAATAGCAGAAGCGAAAAAGAAGTTTTTGGATGGCCCGACCTTGATACTGTCTGTAACTGCGGACGTGAATTACAGCTACGACCCGAACAACGTGATCGGCGTTGACGGGAGCAACACTGTATATCCGACGCTGCGAATGGTGGATGCGTGGGGCGTGCTGACAGTGACGAATGGCGCGTGGCTCGAGCGCGACACAGCCGGTCACCTCACGCGCGCCCGCGTCCCCGCGCCAACAGATCTTTCCGCTCGTCCCTTGAAAGGCGACGGCTGGTCGCTTGAACTGACAAACGGCTGGACCATACTCCCCTCTGACCACCCCGGCGACCTCAAACTCACCAAACGCCCTTAGAAACTTTCTGTTACTCGAGCGGTCGTTAATTAGTTGGTGACAAGCGAAAATCTGGCTGGTAG
>DASXXL010000651.1:0-2620 GCA_036503085.1 Pyrinomonadaceae bacterium
GGCAAGCTCGACGATGAAGTCTGGCAAAAAGCTGCAGTGCTGAAAGATTTCTATCAGATTCAACCAGGCGACAACATCGCGCCGTCGAAGCCTACTGAAGTCCTGCTCGGTTACGATGCGAAGTTTCTCTACATCGCTTTCAAAGCGACCGACGAACCTGACAAAGTGCGTGCGACCGTGGCCAAGCGCGACAACATCTTTCAGGACGATTACGTCGGCTTCATGCTCGACACCTTCAATGATAAGCGCAAGGCTTTCGAAGTTTTCTTCAATCCGCTCGGCATTCAGGGCGACGGCATCATCACCGAAGGACGCGGCGAAGACTTCAGCATCGATCTCCTGATGGAGTCGAAGGGCCTTATTCACGAGACCGGTTTCGACGTCGAGATCGCGATTCCTTTCAAGTCGCTACGTTTCGAAGCGGGCAAGGGCAAACTCTGGGGCGCTCACTTCTTTCGCCGCATCAAGCGCTTTGAAAACGAGCTTGATTCGTGGATGCCGTTTTCGCGCAGCATCGACAGCAATCTCAGCCAGGAGGGACATCTCACCGGACTCGAAGGCATCTCGGTGGAACGCACGATCGAGTTGATTCCGAGTTTGACTGTCTCGCAAAACAGCCGCTTCGTTCCGTCGCTAGCGCCGAGTCAACGCTCGCTCGATCCCGGCCGCATCGTGAACGAACCCGTCGGTATCGATCCCGGTTTGACTGCGAAGTTCATTCCGAGTTCCGCGGTGACCGTGGACCTCGCTATCAATCCGGATTTCGCGCAGGTCGAAGCCGATCAGCTCGTCGTCACTGCGAACCAGCGATTCCCGATCTTCTTTCCCGAGAAGCGGCCGTTCTTTCTCGAAGGCATCGAGATCTTTCAAACGCCGATCACGGCGGTGCACACACGCGCGATCGTCGATCCGGATGTGGCCGTGAAAACAACCGGCAAGAAAGGCCGCAACACTTTCGGGTTGATGGTCGCGAGCGACAATGGACCAGGAAACTTCAACGCCGACGATCGCGGCGCCTTGAACGCGTGCCGCGATTTGCGCTCGGTGAAGCCGGACACAGTCTGCAACGCCGAAAGATTCGTCGACAAGAACGCTTACATCGGCGTGTTGCGTCTCAAACGCGACGTCGGCAAAGAAAACTCGATCGGCATGTTGGCGACGAGTTACAACTTCATCGAGAAGCACAACCAGGTGCTGGCCATCGACGGTCGCTTCCGTCTCGACAAGCAAACCACTGTCAGCTTCCAGACACTCGGCACGACCTCGCGAAACTTCTTCTTCAACCCAAACGACGGCATCAATCGTTATCGCACCGGCAACGGCTTTGGGTACTCGACCGATTACAGCCGTGGCGGCCGCAACTGGAGTTACGAGGTTTACGGCGAGGGATTCACGCAGGACTATCGCACGGACGTCGGCTTCGTGCAGCGCACCAATTCAAACTTCAACTTCGGCACCATCCGCTACAACTCCGATCCGAATCCCAAGAAGAAGCTCATCTCTTATCACGTTCATAACTTCAGCCACATCGATTACGACTGGCAGGGCCGGATGTACATCTGGGAGGCCGAGAACCTGATCGAGTTGCAGTTGCGGCACAACAGTTATGTCGGAACGTGGTGGGAACCGGGCTACGAGCGCCTGTTCGATCACGAGTTTGGACCAACGCGCGAAGTTAAGCCGTGCGATGCGTTCGGTTTGGATCTCAATCTAACAGTGAAACAGGCCCGGCCGTTGTGTACTTTCTACGGTCCCAGCAACGAGCGGCCTTCGAGCAAACAACACCTTTCGTTTTACGGTGGTTCGAACTTCAGCAAGAAGATTCAGTTGAACGCGCAGTTCACGCAGCGTTGGGGACACTTGGATCTTGATTTCGGCAACGGCGATAAGTATCCACGTGTCAGTCCGGCGGCGTTGCACTTTGCCGATGCGAAAGCGGCGGCAGTTGCGGCTGGTGATTGTAACTTGCCGGAAGACGAACGACCTTCAGCCTGCAGCGCCAGTGCGCCACTCGATCCCGGTCGCGGCAAGCTGTTGCAGTTCAACGGCAGTCTCAGTTATCAACCAACTAACACGCTACAGGCGCAGTTCAGTCTCAACTCACAGCGCCTGCGCCGCTACGATACCGACCGCGTCGCTTACGCCATCAATATCATGACGCTGCGCGGCACGTATCAATTTTCCAAAGCGACCTTCGCGCGTCTCATTCTCGACTACAACACACTCAACTCTCGTTTGCGCGCGCAAGGATTATTTGGCTGGACGCCGAGTCCGGGCACAGCTTTCTACGCCGGCTATAACGACGATCTCAACTACGACAGCCGTCATCCTTTCACCGAACAGATCGTTCCTGGCTTCCGTCGCAACACGCGAACGGTCTTCATCAAGATGTCTTACCTCATCCGCCGGGGCTTCTGACATTGGGAGCGCAGGCGTCCCGCCTGCAACTCACAGCAGCGCCGCAATCGTAACCGGCAGGCGAGACGCCTGCGCTCCCGGTGAAAAACGGCCCAATTATTTAGTTGGCCCGCCTGCGTGTTAAACTCGACCGGATGTCCAATGCCGCAAAAGTATTACTGTGTGTAGTGGCTGCGCTCGCGCACGCTTCGTGTAAGAGCGA
>DASXXL010000652.1:0-2420 GCA_036503085.1 Pyrinomonadaceae bacterium
AGTTTTCAATCTTTACGGCCCAACAGAGACGACCATCTGGTCGGCGCTGCACACAGTCGATAAGCTCGACGCGGAGCGCGCAATCGTCGCGCTTGGGCGGCCCATCGCCAACACGCAACTGTACCTGCTGGACGAAGCACTGCGGCCGGTGCCTATTGGCGTGCGCGGCGAACTCTACATCGGCGGTGACGGCGTCGCCCGCGGCTACTGGAACCGCGGCGAGCTGACAGCGGAGCGCTTCATGCCCGACCCGTTTAGTCGTCGGGGCAGCCAGAGGCTTTACCGCACCGGAGATGAAGGACGCTATCTACCGAGCGGCGAGATCGAGTACCTCGGTCGCAGCGATCAGCAGGTGAAACTGCGCGGCTACCGCATCGAGTTAGGCGAGATTGAAGCTGCCCTGCGCGAACACGAAAGCGTGAGCAACGCAGCGGTCGCTGTACGCGGTGAGCGACTGGTGGCGTACGTCGTACCAACTGGGGATGTTGCGGATCTTGAAGAGCAGATCTCCGCGGATCGAGGCTTGGGTGTAACAGCGACCGTCTCGGCTAGTGAGCTACGCGCGCACCTGCAACAACTTCTGCCTGATTACATGATGCCGAGTTACTACGTAACTCTCACTGCTCTGCCGCAGACACCAAACGGCAAGCTGGACCGCAAGGCATTACCCGAACCGCACCAAGCCGCGCTACTCGCCACGACAGAATACGAACCGCCGCGCACGCCAACAGAAGAAGTCCTCGCCGCAATCATGGCCGAAGTGCTGCAACTCCCACGGGTCGGCAGACAAGATGACTTTTTCGCTCTCGGCGGTCACTCACTACTCGCGTCACAACTTCTCTTCCGTCTACAAAAAGCTTTTCAACTCGAGCTCTCGTTACTGAACATCTTCCAATCACCGAAACTCAAAGATCTCGCCGCGCACATCGCAACACTCAAAGCCACCGACGCCGAACAACAAAACGAAATCATCGACTTTCTGGCGATCACACCCGATCCAACAGCGCGTTACCAGCCGTTTCCACTCACGGATGTCCAACAAGCCTACTGGATCGGCCGCACCGGCATCTTCGAGCTCGGCAACGTCGCGACGCACATCGCTCTCGAAGTCGACAGCATCGGCCTCGATCTCGATCGCCTCAATCTCGCCCTCCAACGCTTGATCGAACGTCACGAGATGCTGCGGGCCATCATCCTGCCCGAAGGCCGGCAACAGATCCTCGAGCACGTGCCGCCATATCGCATCGAAATCCTCGATCTCAAAGACCTCCCGCCCGAAACCAAAGCAGCGCGACTCGAAGAAGTGCGCGAGACCATGTCGCACCAGGTGTTGCGCGCCGATCAGTGGCCGCTCTTCGAGATCCGAGCGTCGCGCATCGACGACGAGCACACGCGCATTCACGTCAGTTTCGATCTGCTAATCGGCGACGCACGCAGTTTCCAAATCATCTCCGAAGAGCTGCGCGATCTTTACGAGCACCCGGACCGGCCAATCGACAAACCCGAACTGTCATTCCGCGACTACGTGCTCGCCGAAGCTGAACTACAGCACTCTGCGCTCTACCAACGCTCGCAGCAATACTGGACCGATCGTCTGCCCACGCTACCCCCGGCGCCCGATCTGCCACTCGCAAAAATTCCGAACACGATCAGCAAGCCGCGTTTCGTTCGCCGCTACGCTGAACTACCACCCGAACTCTGGCGCCAACTCAAACAGCGCGCAGCGCGTGCGGGTGTAACGCCGTCCGGACTTTTGCTCGCCGCCTTCGCAGAGGTTCTCTCCGTGTGGAGCAAGAGCCCGAAGTTCACCATCAACCTGACGCTGTTTAATCGTCTGCCGTTACACGAACAGGTCAACGACATCGTCGGCGACTTCACTTCGTTAACCCTGCTCGCAGTCGACAACTCTGAAACCACGAGCTTCGAAACTCGCGCCCGCCAGATCCAGGCCCAACTCTGGGCCGACATGGACCATCGCTACATGAGCGGCGTGCGCGTCCTGCGCGAAGTCGCGCGCGCGCACGGCGGCCAAACGGGCGCTGCGATGCCGGTGGTCTTCACCAGCATGTTGAGCCTGACGAGCGGCGCACAAGATGCAGAAAAAGCCGCGGCGGGCTGGTCGTTGAATTGGCTCGGCCAACACGTCTACGGCATCAGTCAAACGCCGCAGGTCTGGTTGGACCACCAGGCCTTCGAACACGAAGGCAAACTCGGCTTCAACTGGGATGCGGTCGAGGAACTCTTTCCCGAATCGCTCCTAACAGACATGTTCGACGCCTACTTCCGTCTGCTGCAATCACTCGCTGTGTCAGAAGACGAATGGCAGGCCACGACACACGAACTAATCCCCCTGCCGCAACTCCAAAAACGCGCGCAGATCAACGCCACCGAAATGCCGGTGAGCGACGAACTACTGCACA
>DASXXL010000653.1:0-2912 GCA_036503085.1 Pyrinomonadaceae bacterium
ACACTCTTGTTGTTTGCTCTACTAGCTATTTGTGTCTCAGTGGTGGTCCTCACCACAGTTCACGGTCAGGCGCCTAACAGCAACGCGGCCAAGTTTCGCCGCACTAGTCCCGACAAACGCATCCCCAATCAATACATCGTGGTGCTTAAGAACGACGTTGACGACGTGGACAGCGAAGCGTTGCGCCTGTCGCGTGACTTCGGTGGCGATCGCGGCAACGGCTTTACTTACCATCAGGCAATCAAAGGTTTTTCCGTACGCATGCCCGAAGCACAGGCTGCGAAACTAGCTAACGATCCGCGGGTCGCTTTTGTCGAAGAAGACGGCGTCGTCAACATGATCACGACCCAAACTGGCGCGACGTGGGGACTCGATCGAATCGATCAGCGCGATCTGCCGCTTGACGGCAATTACAACTACAACGCCACCGGTTCGGGCGTGAAGGCTTACATCATCGATACCGGCATTCGTGCGACCCACACGCAATTCGCGGGACGCGTGATTTCGGGTTTCACCGCGATCAGCGACGGCCTCGGCACGAACGACGGCAACGGACACGGCACGCACGTCTCCGGCACAGTTGGCGGTTCCACTTATGGTGTGGCAAAGAACGTGACGCTCGTCGCGGTTCGCGTGCTTGATTCGAGTGGTTCCGGAACTAACTCCGGCGTGATCGCTGGCGTTGATTTCGTTACCTCGGACCACCAGGCGGGCCAACCGGCCGTCGCCAATATGAGTTTGGGCGGCGGCCTTTCCTCGGCGCTCGATACGGCGGTCACCAACTCCATCAACGATGGCGTGACTTACGCGATCGCTGCGGGCAACAGCAACGTCGACGCATGTACTACTTCGCCGGCCGACGTGCCGAGTGCGATCACCGTCGGCGCTACGACGATCAGCGATGCGCGTGCGTCGTTCTCAAACTTCGGCACGTGTCTCGACATCTTTGCGCCCGGCAACAACATCACTTCGTCGTGGAACACGAGCGACACGGCGACGAACACAATCTCCGGAACGTCGATGGCCACGCCGCACGTTACCGGCGTTGCTGCGTTGTTCCTCGAAACAAATCCAACGGCATCGCCGGCGACGGTAACGGCCGCCATCATCAATAACGCCACTCTCAACAAGGTGACGAGCGCGGGAACAGGATCGCCCAATCGCCTGCTCTTCTCGCTGTTGGGCGCCGCTCCGCCACCGCCACCGCCGGGAACGGAACTGTTGCTCAATCGCGGCTTTGAGTCGGGTAACGTCAACTGGACCGCGACCGCCGGTGTGATCACGAACTCGACCGGACAGACACCGCGCACGGGTTCGTTCTATGCCTGGCTTGACGGCTACGGCACGACACACACCGATTCGCTGTTTCAGGACGTCGCGCTGCCCGCGAGCGCAACGTCTGTGACGCTGACGTTCTGGCTCAAGATCAACACGGCGGAAACGACAACCACGACAGCCTTCGATACGTTGCAAGTGCAGATTCGTAACACCAGCAACACGGTGCTCTCGACGCTGGCCACGTATTCGAACTTGAACAAGTCGACGGGCTACGTGCAGAAGAGTTTCAATCTGACGTCATTTAAGGGACAGACGGTGCGGATCTACTTCCTCGGAAATGAAGACTCGTCGCTACAGACGTCGTTCGTGATCGACGACACGTCTTGCATCACGCAATAGCAGGTACTTCTTTACCTGGGAGCGCAGGCGTCTCGCCTGCAAGGCTCCGACTAGGGCGCTCCCGTGTGTTGCAGGCGAGACGCCTGCGGTCCCAGCAAATGAGGGTCTTTTGACGAGGGCGAGCTTAACGGCTCGCCCTCGTTTATTATAGGCGCCTTGTGAAACTCGTCGTCGCAAAGATCGCCTTATTGCTGATCGTGCTCGCTTGTTGCGCGGCGCCCAGCGGCTCGTCTCGCGTACCCGCTCAACCCAAACGCATCGTGATCGCTGCGAGCACGTTGCTCGACGGTAAGGGTCACGTCGTTAAGAACACACGTGTCGTAATCGAGGGCGGGAAGATCGTCGCGATCGACCCGAACGCCGGTCCGGTCGATTACGACCTGCGCGGCCTGACGGTTTTGCCGGGTTGGATCGACGCGCACGTACATATCACCTGGACGTTTGACGAGAACGGCAAGAGTCAGGGCGCTGGTCTAACTACGCCGCAAGCCATGCTGGCGTCGGCAGGAAATGCGTGGGCCACGCTTATGGCCGGTTTCACGACCGTGCAAAGCGTCGGCGCTTTGTCTGACATTCCGTTGCGGGACGCGATCGCGAAGGGCGAGATCGCGGGTCCGCGGATTTTGACCTCGGCGCAACCGTTGTTGGGACAGGGCGCGGCTTCGGGCACGCCCGACGAGATTCGCGCGTTCGTGCGCAAACAGAAAGAAGCGGGCGCTGACTTGATTAAGATCTTCGCGGCGAACAGTATTCGCCGTCCTGAGATGACGCTTTCACAGGAACAACTCAATGCCGCGTGCGGCGAGGCGAAGCAATTGGGCTTGCGTACTTTAGTTCATGCTTACAAGGACGCGGTGCGCGCGGCGTCTCTGGCGGGTTGCACCGAGGTCGAGCACGGCGTTTTAGCGACCGACGACGATCTCAAGCTGCTGGTCGAAAAAGGCACTTGGCTCGATCAGCAAGCGGGCCTGGTGATGGAGAATTATCTCGACAACAAAGCGAAGTTTGTGGGCACGCCCGGGTTCTCGGAAGAAACGTTTACGGTTATCAAGGAGCTCATTCCGGAGTATCACGAGTTCTTCAAACGCGCTTTGAAAGTGCCGGGGCTGAAGATCGTGTTTGGCTCGGACGCGCTCGCGGGATCGCTGGGCCGCAATGCGGAAGAGTTTGTCGATCGCGTGCGCGATTGCGGGATGGATCCGATGCAAGCGATGGTTGCAGCCAACTCGCTTAAC
>DASXXL010000654.1:0-6567 GCA_036503085.1 Pyrinomonadaceae bacterium
CGCCTCTTTACGGCGCGGCCGTGGTTCGCCGGTTGGCGCACGCGCCAATCGCGCAGCTATTTCGCGCTCAAGCTTCCGCATAGCTGGTGGCTGCTCGGCACGGACCTGCAATTAGGCTCGGACATCGACAAGCCGCAGATGGAATATTTCCAGAAACTCACCGCCCACATGGATGACAACGCCCGCATCATCCTTTGTCACGCCGAACCGCATTGGATTCGCGCGGCGCAATACGGCGGCGACGATCCGAACTACAACGAGAGCAATCTGAAGTTGTTGGAAAAAAGATTGGGCCACTCGGTTGCGGTCTTTATCGCCGGCGACTTGCATCATTATCGCCGTCACGAGTCGGAAGATCAGTCGACGCAGAAAATCACCGCGGGCGGCGGCGGCGCGTTCATGCACCCGACACATTATGGGCGCTTCGGCAAAAGCCTCGACGTGCTGATCGAAAAGGGCCTGCACGAAAACGAAGAAAGAATATTCAAGCTGAAAGGCTGCTTCCCTTCGACCAAAGATTCGGGTCGGGTCACGTGGCGCAACCTGTTCTTTCCTTATCTGCCGGCGAACATGAGCCGCACGTTCGGCGTGATGACGGGCCTTCTATATTTGCTGCTCACGCTGCCCATTCTGTACTTGCTGCACACCGGTGAAGTGAACCTGAATCAGTCGTTCAACGAGCTGACTTACACAGTTGTCAACGGCGTCCTGCATAGTCCGCTGTCGTTATCCGTCGTGGTGCTAACGGTCGTCGGGTTCGTCTTCTTCACTGACACTCACTCAGCGATCTATCGCTGGGTGATGGGCGTGTTGCACGGCGTAGCGCACGTACTCGCCGCGTTTGTCGTCGCCATCGGCGTCGCGCTGTTAACTGAAAAGCTTTCCGGCGGCGATTGGATCTGGCAGCTCGGTTGGTTCGGCGGAAATCTTTCGTTCCCGGTGGACATAAAGGTTGGATTCGCCGGATTTCTCATCTTCGTCGGTGGCTTCCTGCTGGGCTCATTGATTATGGGTGCTTACCTGCTCTTCTCACTGAACGTTTTCGGCCGTCACGGAAACGAAGCATTCTCATCGCTCGGCGTCGAAGACTGGAAAAACTTCGTTCGGTTGCACATCAACGAGCAAGGCGATCTGACGATCTATCCGATCGGTATTCGTCGCGTGCCGCGCAAGTGGAAACAACGCAACGGCACAAACGGTCCCGAGCTCGAACCCGATCCGCAAGACCGCCGCGCCACTGACGCCGAACTAATCGAACCGCCAATCGTCATGAAGCGGGCGGCCACGGAAACCGGCGTCAAAGCAGATCCGACCGCGAAAGCCACCGTGTCATACGATAACAACGGACAGTCACAGAAAAACTAAGAGGCCACAAAAGATGGGCAACGAGTTTGACGCAGTCATAATCGGTTCCGGTTTCGGCGGCTCAGTGATGGCCTATCGACTCGCGGAAGCAGGTCTGCGCGTTTGCCTGCTCGAGCGCGGCAAACCTTACCCGCCGAACTCGTTTGCGCGCGCGCCTTACGATCTCGGAAAAAACTTCTGGGATCCGAGCTCGGGACTTTACGGCATGTTCGACGTCTGGTCGTTCAAACGATCGGGCGCGCTTGTTTCGAGTGGTCTCGGCGGCGGCTCGCTGATTTACGCGAACGTGCACCTGCGCAAAGATCCGCAGTGGTTCAAGGAAGACAAGCCGGACGGCTCTTACGAACCGTGGCCCATCAGCTACGAAGATCTCGAGAGTCACTACGGCCGCGCCGAGAAGATGCTCAACGTGCAAAAGTATCCGTTGGACCATCCGCCGTATAACCAAACACTAAAAACTTTCGCGCTGCGCGAAGCCGACCAGAAGCTGCAACTCGAGGATCACTCAACCCACCGGTGGGAGAAGTTGAATCTCGCCGTCAGCTTCAGGACTAAAAAGGTCGGGAATCCCGATGAGGACGACGCGGCAAATCCGCCCGTCGTTGGCGCACAGGTCCAGGAAGATTATCCGAACTATCACACCGTCACATTGGGACGCGAAATGCCGCGCTCCACTTGCCGGCTCTGCGGCGAGTGTGACATCGGCTGCAATTTCGGCAGCAAGAATACGCTCGACTACAACTACATCACGGCGGCGATTCATCAACGGCCGTATCCCGCCCAAGTCGAGACGTTGTGTGAAGTGAAGAAGATCGCGCCACTGCAAGCGGGCGGTTACCAGATTGAATTTGTGCGCCACAACCCGGGCGCGATCGATCCGGTGACGGGCAAGTGTCCGCCACCGCCGCGCTTCACGATCACGGGCGATCGTCTGATCATTTCCGCGGGCACTTTTGGTTCGCCTTACATGCTTTTGAAAAACCAGGCGAACTTCCCCGCCCTTTCACAAAAGACGCTCGGTTCGCGCTTCTCCGTCAACGGCGATCTGTTGTCGTTCATCATCAGGAGCATGGAACAGAAGAACGGCAAGACGGTCCCGCGCCGTCTCGATCCGAGTTTTGGTCCGGTGATTACGAGCGCGATTCGCGTCGGCGACACACTCGACGGCAACGGCGCACAAGGACGCGGCTTTTACACCGAAGACGGTGGCAATCCTTATCTGCTGAGCTGGTTTTCCGAGGTGTCAGGACTGCCGGCCTTTCTCCATCGCTCGTTGAAGTTTGGGAAGATGGCGTTGAAGTACCGGCTCGGTTTGAATAACGATGCGAACCTGAGCGCCGAGCTTTCCGACCTGATCGGATCGGCGAGCGATTCGATGAGCTCGTTTCCGGTGCTCACGATGGGCCGCGACTTCGCGAATGGTCGCCTGTTTCTCAAAGACAA
The DNA here is from genome assembly GCA_036503085.1 of Pyrinomonadaceae bacterium. GTDB lineage: Bacteria > Acidobacteriota > Blastocatellia > Pyrinomonadales > Pyrinomonadaceae > PSRF01. Next base: position 2,809 of record DASXXL010000654.1, read on the forward strand.
CCTGCTCGACTGCGACTGGTCACAGGACAAATCGCAGGCGTACTACGATCGCGTGATTCGCGTGGGCAAAGCGATCGCGCGCGCGCTGAACGCCGAGTATCTCGATAATCCTTCATACCAATACTTGCACCAGGTGATCACGGCGCATCCGTTAGGTGGCTGTCCGATGGGCAACACGGCGGAGGACGGCGTGGTCAATTCTTATGGCGAGGTTTTTGGTCATCGCGGGTTGTACGTCGTTGACGGTTCGATCATGCCTGGACCAGTCGGTCCAAATCCCTCCCTGACGATCGCGGCGATCTCCGATCGCGCCGCCGATCACATCATCGATCAATTCAAAGGAGCAAGACCATGAGTAACGGTAACAAGAAGCGTTCGTTAATCCTTGCCGGCGGCGGCATCAAAGTCTCTTTCCAGGCCGGAGTGCTGCAAGTCTGGTTGGACGAAGCGGGCCTCACCTTCGATCACGTCGACGCGGCGAGCGGCGGCGTTTTCAACCTCGCGATGATGTGCCAGGGGATGACGGGCAGGCAGATCGCCGACAACTGGCGCAACATGAATCCGAAAGGCGGCGTCAGTTTTAATCCCGCAAACTTTCTCAACCTGCTCTACGCCGAGTCGCTCTTCACTCTCGATGCGTATCGCAAGCATGTCTTTCCCGGCTGGGGTTTGGATTGGGACAAGATTCGCGCCAGCAATCTCAACGCCACTTTCAACGTCTTCAACTTCAGCGACAAGACGCTCGACGTGATCGAGCCGAAGAACATGAGTGAAGACATGCTCTGCGCTTGTGTGTCGTTGCCGATGTGGTTTCCGCCGGTGCATATCAACGGCAAGACTTACATCGACTCCGTTTATATGACTGATGCGAATATCGAGGAAGCGATCCGGCGCGGCGCTGATGAGCTTTGGGTTATTTGGACCGTCAGCGACAAGGACGAATGGCATCCCGGCTTCGTCGCCAACTATTTCCAGATCATCGAGACAACAGCCGATGGCCACTACAAAGCGATTCTCAAACGCATCGCCGATAACAACGCGGCGATTGCCGCGGGACAGACCGGCGAGTTTGGGCGGCACATCGAAGTGAAAGAGTTGAAGGCCGATATCGCGCTGCATTACCTCATCGACTTCAGTCAGGATCGATTAGCGGAGGCGGTGAATCTCGGCGTGCAGCGGGCGCGTGAGTGGTGTCGCGAAAACGACATCGAACTCAAAGCGCTTCCGGGTGAGTTTCCCACCGACGTTCATACCGTGCAGACGAAGGTCAGTTTCACAGAAGAGATGAAGGGCTTCTTCACGCTCGGCGAGCTCGATTATGAGCGTGGCGCGCATCTCGGAAAAGAGAACGACACCGACATCATGTTTCACCTGACGATCATGGTTGACGGTGTGAATCGTTTCGTCACCGATCCGCAGCACGACACGGATGATGTGAAGGGTTATGTGCGTAGTGGAGTGCTCGGTGGTCAACTGCCGGTTGAGAGCGCGAAGTTCAATCTGTTTGTCGATGATGCGGATCCGGCGATCAAGCGGATGTTCTATCGTCTGTTCTTCCGGGATTCTCAGGGAAATCCGTTGACGCTCAGCGGGTTCAAGTTTGTGAAAGACGATCCGGGGTTTGATGTGTGGAGCGACACGACGACACTCTTCACGCGCGTGCTGAACGGTCACGTCAGTGAAGCTGACGAAAAGGCGGCGGCGAATGATCCCGAGAAGCTGAAGCAGATGGTGAAGGGCTCGGGGATCATTCACATTCACTTCTTCGACTTCATGAAACAGCTCACAACCTTCCGCGCGGAAGGCCCGACGCTTTCAGATCGCGCCTCGGCGATGTCACGGTTCGGCAAGTTGTTCATGGGCAAGTTGTGGGACGTCTACGCACGCAACGTACTCACATCGAGTCCGTTTTAGCCAACGCTTTCAGCGTTGTTATTGAGCTATCCGTTAGATCCCCAGGGTTGAAACAACCCTGGGCTGGCATTAGTTAACGCCTTCGGCGTTCTGGAAAGCGGAACTCGGTAACGCCTTTGGCCTTTCGGAACAAACTTGGCGACGCCTTCGGCGTTCTGGACAACATGATCGCAGTGTCACAAACAAATCCTTCAGTCGTACTCGAAAACAGTAGCGACCAGAACAAGAGCGATCTGGCGAAGAAGGATCGTCTCCTGTCGTCAACCGAGATGGCGCCGGTGCAGGGCACGGTCGATGTGAACGTGCCCATCGACGTGTTGTGGGAAGGCTTCACGCACGCGAACTGGTGGCCGCGCTGGAACAAATGTTTTTTCTGGGCGCACAACCGCGATCTGCAAATGGGCCAGAAACTGATCTGGGCGTTTCAGCCGATCCGCTGGTGGTACCTCTACAAGATGTTTGCGATCGCGAACATCGTCGAGTTGCACGACGCACGTAAAGTCACATGGGAAGTCACGGCGCTGCCTGGTTTCTACGCGCGCCACACGTACCACATGGAAGACCTCGGCGACGGCCGCACGCGCTTCGGTTCGTGGGAACAAGCCCACGGCGCGCAGATTAAGTTCCCGTTAACCAAGAAATTCTGGGTCGCCCATTTCACCTTCGTCAAAGACCGCTCCCTTCAAGGCGCACAACAACTCGAAGCCGTCTATCGACGCGAAGGCAAGATCACGAAAGACAAACTCAAGCCAAAACGTTACTGGGGTTTTTGGCTGGTGGTGTCGTTGCTCGCGTTGCTGCTGGTTGCGGGCGGCATAGCTCTGAATTTCTACATAAAGTACATGCGTCCGACGCAGATCGCGCTCGCGCCCGGCGTCGAGGTTGTCACGGCCGGCGGCGGCAACTCGCTGATCGTCAAAGACGGCGCCGATCTGATGGTGCTCGATACAAAGTTTCCTCCCGCCTCAGACTGGCTGCGCAAACGCCTGAGCAACGAATTCAACGAACGCGTCAATATCGTCGTCAACACTCACTATCACTACGATCACACGCAAGGCAACACGAACTATCCGAACGCTAAGATCTACGCCTACAAAACCGTGCCCGAGCTGATGATGAAACGCGATCCCGACTGGTGGAAAGATCATCAGGCCGGCGTGCCGACTGAACTGGTCAACAACACGCGCGCGTTCAAAGTCGGTAACCAGGATGTGTTCCTGTTCTATCCCGGTCCGGCCCATACACACGGCGATCTCTTCGCTTACCTGCGCCGCGGAGATAAAGACATCGTCGCCACGGGCGATCTCGTCTTTAACACTTACTATCCGATGATGGACCTGCTCGAAGGCGGCATCGACATTCCCGGTCTCATCCAGGCCGTCCGCATGCTCGCGACTAAGTATCCGAACGCGACCTTCGTTCCCGGTCATGGTCCAATCGCCACTGCAAACGATCTCAACCACTACGCCGACTATCTTCAATCACTCTGGGACTCAGTCGCACAGGCGCGCCAGAGCGGTTGGACCGAAGACCAGGCGGTAAAGAACATCGATCTTTCGAAGTGGAACCTGGCGAAACTTCCAACTTTTCACGGCGGGCACCTCTGCTGGTCCACCGCGGAAATGAACATTCGCTGGGTTTACCAAATCCAGTCCGGCGACACCAACAATCCTCGCAAAGACTGCACCTTCTAGTGGAGAAGCAATGATCGACCAGCAAATCAACCAGACGAACCAAACGGAAGCCCTCAACACGTCGCTCAATTATCCGCTGTTCAGCGCGTTCTTCAATCGCCGGTCGCGCCGCGTGAGCAAAGGCATCAAGTCAATGCCGGCCGGCAGCCTG
>DASXXL010000655.1:0-3626 GCA_036503085.1 Pyrinomonadaceae bacterium
ACCACAGAGACACAGAGGACACGGAGGTTGCACAGAGAAGCATCAAGTTGGGGCCTCACTCAAACTCACATCAAAAACCTGCGGCGAATGCGTCAGCGCGCCGACGGAAATGTAATCCACTCCCGTGCGGGCTACTTCGAGCACATTTGCGAGCGATACGTTGCCAGAGGCCTCCAACTTTGCTCGCCCGCCGGTGATCTGAACGGCCTCGCGCATCAGCTCGAACGACATATTATCGAGCAAGATCCTTTCAACTCCGAGCGCCAACGCTTCACGCACGTGGTCCAGCGTGCGGGCCTCGACTTCGATCTCGACTTTGACACCGGCTTCGCGCACACGTGTCACCGCCGCGGTGATCGAGCCGACAAAATCGATATGGTTGTCCTTTATCAAGACCATGTCGAAGAGTCCGGTGCGATGGTTTTGTCCGCCGCCGATGCGCACCGCGAGTTTGTCGGTGAGACGCAGGCCCGGTGCGGTCTTGCGCGTGTCGAGAATGACGGCGTTTGTCGTCGCCACAGCGTTAACAAATTGCCGCGTGAACGTTGCAATGCCCGACATGCGGCCGAGAAAGTTCAGAGCAACTCGTTCACCGGTGAGCAGCGCGCGCGCTGGACCACTGACGTCGGCGAGCACGTTCCGGTTCTTAACGCACGCACCGTCGGCGACGTGCGGGATAAAACTGACGCGCTCGTCCAGTTCACTAAAAACTGCTTTTGCAACGCTGAGTCCGGCAACTACGCCGTCTTGCTTGGCGATGATGCGGCCGCCAAGCGACGCGTTTGCAGGAACGATGCTGTCGGTGGTTACGTCGCCGCTGCCGATGTCTTCCGCAAGCGCACGGCGAATGGAATCGATGATCTCAACAGGCAGGACCGCTTGTTTTTCTGAGTTCTTAAGCAAAGCCTATTCTAAGCCCTTACCGGATCGTGAGCAAAACATCCCGCCCTTCCTGGGCCTCGTTGCCGGAATAGTCAGCGGCAATGATGCGCAGGATGTAATCGTCGCCGGGCGCGAGTTGCGACGTGTCCCACACGCCCGGTTCTGCGCGTCCGTCACGCACCGTGTTCGTCACTTCGTACAGAAAACGTGTGCTGGCGCTGCCGTAAACAGTGATGCCGCTCTGATCGGCGTAAGCGATCTTCGTGCTGGCGCGATCCGGCGGCAGACGATTGAAGAGAATGTTGATGCGCGGTTCCGCGAAACCGGGCGCGGGGCTGCCGTCAGCTTTCAAAATTTGATAGCCGACGCGATATAGGCCAAGGCGACGTCGGTCCGCGTTGAAGTTCGTGCGATCGAACGCATCGACCACGATGCGCACGCGACCCGTGACGACGAGACGCCCGTTCTGCTTTTGGGAAAACTGCGAGCCTGATTGATCGAAGAGTTGAATGCCGTTCTTTTCGATCGTCGGCGGTATGTTGTCTTTGAAACCGACGGGCGAAAGCGACAGCGGATTGATCTCGCCGCCCGATGGGCCAACGATCAGGTGCACGTGGTACATGCGATTGATCGTGCCGAGCGCGTCGCCGGGCTTAAAGCGCGTGCCGCGCTTGATTCGGACGCGCGCGAGTTTTCCGTCGGCGCCGTTGATGGGCGTGAAACGCGCGTCGTCAAACATCTTGTTGTCTTTGTCGCGGCCTACGTGCTGGTGAATGTAAGCGATCACGCCGACGCGAAAGCCTTCGTTGAGTGAATCAAAGCCCCAGTTTGGCAGCGGGCTCGTGACCTTTTCGGCGCGAATGGCGCGCACGGTGTCGCCGTATGCGCCGAAGACGTCGAGACCGCTGTGAAGATGATCGCGGCTGTCTGTGGAATCGAAACTGCCGCGCACCTCGCCGACGGTCGCAACGACTTCGTGTGGACTGTTTTGTGGATCGACGGGCCAGATCAGCGACTGTTGGCCGAGGGTTTCGTTCGTGAGGCGCGGGAGTGGATCGTTCGAGGTTGAGTTTGCGGCAGCGGCTGTGGCTTCGCCCGTTGTGGACGTCGGACTTAATCTTCTAATCAGATAATTTGCGCCGTCAGTGACGTAGAGATCGCCGTTACGCTCATCGAGCGCGACGCCCGCCGGTTGATTGAAGCGCGCGTTTTCTACGCCGTCTGCGAAACCCGGCCCGCGTCCCGCAATCACGTGTGCATTACCGTCAGGAGTAATCTGCAGAACGCGTGAGTGATCGAGCTCCGTAACGTAGAGAACGTTGTCGTACGTGAGCGCAAGGCCGACCGGGCTGGATAAGTTGCCACCTTCTACGTTGACGTTGAAGGTGGTGACGTTCCCATCTTTGTCGATCTTGCGCAGACGATCGTTTCCAGTGTCGGCGACAATCAGAGTTCCGTCGTTCGCAACGATGATTCCGCACGGCGTGTCGAAGAGACTTGTGTTGCGATCGCCGTCAGCGTAGCCGAGCGTGCCCGCGCCCGCGATCGTGCTGACTTGGCCGTCGCTAGAAATCTTGCGAATGCGATCATTGTAAGTGTCGGCGACAAAAACGTTGCCGTGCTCGTCGACGGCAACACCGATCGGACCATTGAAACGCGCTTGCGCGGCTGGACCATCAGCGTATCCGGCAGTTCCCTCACCTGCGATCGTGGAAACTTCGCCTTGCGGCGTGACTTTGCGAATGCGGTTGTTACTGGTGTCGGCGACGTAGAGATTGCCGTTCGCGTCGAGCGCGAGTGCTGACGGCGTATCGAAGTCGTTACCGCCGCTAGTGAACGTGCTGAGTTGTCCGTCTGGCGAGATCTTGCGGATGCGATTGTCCTCACCGGCGTCTGCAAAGTAAATCGTGCCGTCTTTCGCGACCGCGATACCGAAAGGGTCAGATAAGACCAGAGGCGAGCCATCGCCGGCGACGGTCGTGACGCGCGCGCGCCACGCGATCGGTGTCGGCGCGGGTTTTCGCGTCCGCCGCAAAACGAAAAACGCGAGCGCGCCGGCGAAGATCAGCAGCAGTACGACGAGCAGAGCTTTACGCATCAACGGTTTCGTTCAGGTAAAGCTCAGGCTGGGCGAGCATCTCCTCGATGCGCGCGATGTAGCGGCCGACGTGCAGGCCATCGACCAGCGCGTGATGCACTTCCACCGAAAACGGCATCAGCGTGCGCTCGTTTTCGCGAATGAACTTGCCGAAAGAAATCTTCGGGACAGAGTCGTCGCGGCGCGAGTGGCGCGCGTGCGAGAAACTCGTGAAAGCGATCCACGGCAACGTGGTGCAGTGGATACGCGCGTCGTCGTCGTGTCGCGGATTGAAAGCGCCGTCCTTCTTTTTCTCCGCAAGCGCGCGCTGTGCCGGCCCGATGAATTCCGCGAACGTCGCGGCGTAATCGAAGTAGACGAGGGTGAACGTTTCGTTCGGCAGCATGAGCGTGGTGCCGCCGTGAATAACGTCATGGACCAGCACGCGCCCGTCGCGCAAGCGATAGCGAAACTGTTCGATCTCGTTCGCGGCTTTGAGCGCGAAGTAGTGATACGTTAACGCGACACTCGCGCTTTCGTGGCGCTTCAGTTCGTTCAGCAGGTTCGTGACGTCGAGCCGCAGGCATACGTTGAAAAATGGCTTGTCGAAGTTGCGATAGAACTCGAACACCTCGCGCCGCGGCCAGGTATCGAGATCGATGAAAGT
>DASXXL010000656.1:0-1938 GCA_036503085.1 Pyrinomonadaceae bacterium
GCGCAAACGCAGACTCAAACTCAAACTCAAACTCAGGCTCCGCCGCCCGAGATGAAGCCGGCTTCGACCGACTCCAAGTCTGACGCAACGAAGTCAACTGATTCCGCGAAACAGTCTGATGCGAAGAAGAGCCCGCAGACCGCTGCGGTCGTAACACCTGCGAAGTCGACCAAGCCGCTTTCGACCAACGAAGATCCGGCGATGATCGGCAAGCGCAACATCAATGGCGGCTTCATCGGCAAGATTGCCGGCGGGACTGAGAAGGAAGTTCGACAGGGACGCGAGGCGGCCGCTGAAGTCGATCGCCAGGCCAAGTTTATCGACGATCCGGTGATCACCGAGTACGTCAACCGCGTCGGTCAGAACATCGTGTTGCACTCCGATGCGAAAGTGCCGTTCACGATCAAGGTGATCGATTCGGACGAAGTGAACGCGTTCGCGCTGCCGGGTGGGTTCTTCTACGTGAACAAAGGATTGTTGCTCGCTGCTGACAACGAAGCAGAGCTCGCGGGCGTGATGGCCCATGAGATCGCGCACGTCGCGGCGCGGCACGCGGTCGAGAACCAGGCGAAGGCGAGTTTGCTCGAGTACGCAGCGCTTGGCGCTTCGATCTTCCTCGGCGGCATTCCGGGAATGATTTATCAGAACACCGCGGGCATCGGGTTGCTCGGCATCTTCATGAAGTTCAGCCGCAGCGCGGAAGAAGAGGCTGACAGGCTGGGCGTGCAGTACATGTACGCCGCCGGTTATGACCCCGGCGCGATGGCGACGATGTTTGAAAAGCTCGAAGCGAAGAACAAGAAGAAACCGGGATTCATCTCGCGCGCGTTTTCAACGCACCCGGCCCCGCCGGAGCGCCGCGCTGCCGCGTTGGCGCTGGCCGCGAGGTTTCCCGAGCGTGAAGAGTATGTGATCAGCAGTTCGGAGTTTCAGCGCGTGAAAGCGCGGTTGTTGCGGTTGTCCAATGCGCGTGCGTCGACGACGGGAGCGATTCAGGGTGCTGATGATAACGGAGCGCCCGGCAGGCCGACGTTGAAACGCCGCCAGCCGACGCCCGACGATTCAACCACGACGCCCGACGGCGATCAGCAAAAGCCGGCCGAACAATCGGGACCGCCGAAGTTGAAACGAAACGACGGCTCGACGACCAAACCACCCAATCCCGACAAGCCGTAGCTAGATACTCGGTCCGGAACCAAACCATCCACAGATTACACAGAATCTGCGTAATCTGTGGATGGTTTTCTATGCGCCAAGGTCATACTCGCCTTGACAACTTTTTGGGGCCGCGGGTATTCTTACCGTTCGCGTTTTATTCGCTGAAAACAGAGATAGTTAACTATGTCGACATACTTCCCCAGCGGTAAAGACCTCGCTGGAAGACGAAAATGGTACGTGGTAGATGCGAGCGGTCAAACCGTTGGGCACCTGGCGTCTGAAGTCGCTTCCATACTGAGCGGTAAACGGAGCCCGCAGTGGACTCCTTTTATGGACATGGGCGATCACGTGATCGTGATTAACGCCCGCAAGGCAGTATTGAAGGGCAATAAGGTGGAGCAGAAAGTCTACCGCCATCACACGCTCTATCCCGGCGGTATGAGAACGATTTCGGCTAAGGAGATGATTGCCAAACGTCCGGAGCGGGTCCTTGAACTCGCCATCAAGGGCATGCTGCCGAAAACGAAACTCGGCAAGGCGATGGCGAAGAAACTCAAAGTTTACGCCGATGCCGAGCACCCGCACTCAGCCCAACGCCCGCAAGCCTTCGACCTGACTCACCAAGCAAACCAAAAGTAAGCAGTAGATAAGAGGAAAGATTACTGTGGCTGAAAATCAGTATTACGGAACCGGGCGACGCAAATCAGCGACGGCCCGAGTTTATTTGCGGCCAGGCGCGGGCGACGTGCAGGTCAACCGCAAGCCTTTCGAGCGCTATTT
>DASXXL010000657.1:0-6952 GCA_036503085.1 Pyrinomonadaceae bacterium
TCAACAAGGCTGAGATGGTAAGGGCTTTCATTGAATCCGTTGAGTATCGCAACCGCTTTGAATGGTAACACCCGCGTGGTGTCAGTATTGTGAAACTCACGGTTCGCTTGTGTGGCTGCGGTCCAGCACGTAGCCACACACACTTTTAATAGGACCCTAATTGCCTGGGACCGCAGGCGTCTCGCCTGCAAACGCATGGCAGAGAGCACCCTTAGTCGCAGCCTTGCAGGCGAGACGCCTGCGGTCCCGGGTAAGGACAAGTTCAAATTGGGGTACTTCCACACTTTTCTAAAACTTTACAACTTAGGTTTTAGGACGTACCCTAAAACCCTCCCAACACAGTCCAAAGTTCTAAACCGGAAGATGTTCGGCTTTTGTTCGGCAGAGCTGGCGCATCTTGGGTGAAGAGGTTTCCCGGTCAGCAATCCGAAGACTTGTCTCCGAATGTATTTCTTGCTTGACCGCCGGTACTGTACGGATGGTCAATGCCAAATCATAAGCCACAAACAGTCGCGCTTTGGGAAGATCTGAAACGATTGACCAGCAATGTCGTCGCAGAGATGAATCGCGCCGCTGACTTGCGCGGTCGGACCGGCGGGCTGGAATGCCGGTTCGAAGACGGTGAAACGATCTGCGTGAGCAAGGTTTCGTGCCCGCAGATGTGCGTGACGATTCACTCTCGCGCTGAAGCTGTCGACGTTGATAGTCGACTCGTGCTTGGCGGACCGGATGAAATCGAACGTGAGTTTCACGAGAGCCTCACTATCTCGGGCGCGTTGCTGCGAAGCGCAGACGGTGACGTGCTCACGGTTGATCAAGCGGTGTATCGCATACTGCGACCCTTCCTGCATATCGGCACCGCCGGTTGCTGACGGCGACTCAATTTCCACCACGCCGATAGAGTGCTAGAGTAAGCGCATGGCACAAGAACAAGACGCTTCATTGCGCAAGCACCTGCTGTCTCTGCTGCGCGGCGGCACTGCTCATCTGTCGTTTGACGATCTCGTAAACAGTTTTCCGCCGGATCTCTGCAATCGCTGCATTGACGGTTTGCCTTACACAGCGTGGCAGGTGTTGGAGCACATGCGTATCGCGCAGTGGGACATACTCGAGTTCAGCCGGGATGGGAGTCACGTTTCGCCGGACTTTCCGAAAGGTTATTGGCCCGGGTCGGATGAATTGGGCACACCGGAGTTGTGGCAAAGAACGGTCGATGAGTTTCGGAAGGATCGCGAGCAGATGGAAGCGTTGGTTGAGGATGAGTCCACGGACCTGCATGCGAAGATCCCGCACGGTGACGGGCAGACGATCCTGCGCGAGGCGCTCCTCATCGCGGACCACAACGCCTATCACCTCGGCGTGTTGGCGGTGATGGCAAGACTATTGAAAGCGTGAGAAGCGAGAAGTTATTCAAGGCGGAAAGCAAGAACCTATTGAGCTCTGAGAAAGCGAGAAGTTATTGAAGGTGAGAAAGCAAGGGGTTTTGTGATGAATCGTTCGCTGGGATTGCTAGTGGTTGTCGGAGGCGTGTTCGTTATTCTAATCGGCGTACTGATCTACTCGGGAGGACTTGGCTGGTTCGGACGCTTGCCGGGTGACATTCGTTACGAGAGCGGCAACGTTCGCGTCTACCTCCCCATCGTCTCAATGCTCCTGATCTCCCTCGCACTCACTCTGATCTTCAACCTCCTCCGCCGGTTCTTTTAAGCGCTGAACAGTTCAGTACAGCGGATTATCCTTAACCCAACTTGTTATGCAGTAGTTGTAGTCCGTGAACCCCAATCGGTCCGAATTCCAGTGCAGTCCCTCACAAATTGAAGGTAGATCTTTTTTGAATTTGCCGACCTGATAAAGATCTCGGCGCCGCTCAGGATAACAACTTTGTCTGGATCTAACTCAGCCATCAACCAATCCCTCTCGAACGCGGCCATTGCGACCGTGAATTACGAGTTGACCCTTCCGCGCGCGCGCTATTTGCGTGCTACCTCCCGCTGAGTGTCGTGCACCGACATTGCTCGATAAATGTCGTCTCTTCGGACGACCCAGATATCGTTCCACAAAACGACGTGAATGATTGTTGATTGTGACATGTGAGTTTTATTCTGGAGCGCATAATACTACGCTGATGATACGAATGCTACTATTGGTCCAATCGGAGTTTGCTTTTACGAGCTCAGGAACGGAGCAGGCTATACTTTCCATGCAGAAAACAATCTTGATAGGTCTCGCCGGTCTGGTGGGGACGGTGGTTCGTTACTGGCTCTCGGGAGTTGTGGCGCGGCAGTATGGCGAAACATTCCCGTGGGGAACGATGGCAGTTAATTTAATCGGTTGCTTTTTGGCCGGCGCGATTTTCTATCTCACTGAAGAGAGGTTTCTGATATCGCCAACGCTGCGCAGCGTCATTATGATTGGCTTTCTCGGTGGCTTTACCACCTTTTCATCTTACGGTTTACAAACGTTCACCCTCATGCGGGATGGCGAATTCGGACTAGCGACGCTTAATATCGCCGCGTCAAACGTTTTCGGTTTGTTGATGGTCTGGACCGGATACGTTCTCTGTCGAGCTTTGTGAGAACAACAATGACGATTCCAGAAGACGGCGCACTGTTGCGCATCTTTGTCGGCGAGAGTGACCGGCACGGCCACCATCCACTTTACGAGGCAATCGTGTTGAAGGCGAGAGAGAACGGTTTGGCAGGCGCTACCGTCTTGCGCGGCGTGATGGGCTACGGCAAACATAGCATTCTTCACACTGCGAAAATACTACGCCTCTCCGAGGACCTGCCGATGGTCATCGAGATAGTCGACAGCGCCGATAAGATTAACGAGTTCCTGCCGCTACTCGACGAAATGATCAAAGACGGCCTTGTTACGCTCGAACACGTCAAGGTACTTCATTACAAAGCTTGAGATGGCAAAACGAATACCACTAATTCTCCTCTGTTGCGCTGCGCTCACAGCGAGCTGTGCGCGGTTTCATAATGCGCCGAATGAGGCGACGGCCGCGAGATATGTCGTGATCTCGCCGATTTATAACGAGATCATCTGGGCGTTGGGGGCGCAGGACACGGTGGTCGGGATCGATCTTTCGACAACGTATCCACCGGAAGTGAAGAACGTGCAGACCGTCGGCTATCATCGTGCGTTGAGCGCGGAAGGCATTCTCTCGCTGCACCCGACCGCCGTCATTCACGACAACAACATTGGCCCACCGCAAGTCGTACAGCAACTGCAGCAGATGAACGTGCCGATGAAAACGTTCAACGCGAAGAACGACTCGTTCGACGGCACGAAAGCTCTCATTCGCGAGATGGGCGCGTACTTTCACAAAGAAGCGCGCGCTGAAGAACTCTGCAATACGCTCGATTCCCAACGCGCGGCGTCGCTCGAGAAAGTGAAGCAGTACACGGACCATCCGCGCGTCGCGGTGATTCACTTCGGCCGCGCGTCGAACGTGTATCTGGTCGTCGGCAAAGGCGGCGGCGGTGACGGCGGCGGCGTCAGTCAGATGATCGAGCTCGCCGGTGGACAAATGGCAGTCGAGAACAACGGCATGCAACGCATGGAGTCGCCGGAGATCCTGGCCAAAGCGAATCCCGACGTCATTCTGCTCACCGACTACGGTTACGATCGTCTCGGCGGCTCACTCGATCAGATCAAAGCGTTGCCGGGCGTGGCGACTTCAAACGCGGCGAAGAACAATCGTATCTATCGAATCGAAGAGAACGTGCTAAATTATTTTGGTCCACGCTCCGGTGAAAACATCGCGAAGGTAGCCGCAATCATTCATCAAAAGTGACAAAGCAAAGCGCCAGCCGGCAAACACTGATCGTCGCGTTAGCTGTTGTCACGCTTCTCACTCTCGCCGCTTCGATTCGCTACGGGGCCATCGACTTCTCGATTGCGGAGATCGGGCGCGCGCTCGCGTCACTCTTTCCCGGCAGTCCGGAACCAACCCTGGACCAGCGCATCTTTCTCGAACTGCGTCTGCCGCGCGCGATTCTGTGTTTGCTGGTGGGCGCGAGTCTCGGCGTCGGCGGCACACTGATGCAAGCGCTGTTTCGCAATCCGATCGTCGAGCCGGGACTCGTCGGCACCTCGAGCGGCGCGGCATTTGGTTCGGCGCTCTTCTTCGTGCTCGGCGGAGTGCTGCACATCGGCACGAGTCTTTGGAGTTTGCCGATCGCGGCGTGCATCGGCGGCATCATCTCGACTTATCTCGTTTTTCTGCTGGCGCGTTCGCGTGAAGACGGGCGCGCTTCGATCGTGATGCTGTTGCTGACAGGCCTGGCGGTGAACGCGTTGTTCATGAGTGCGATTGGATTTCTGTCGTACATCGCGCGCGATCCGCAAGCGCGTTCGATAACGTTCTGGAGTTTGGGAACGTTGTCGGGAGCGAGCTGGAAAGCGGTGGAGATCGTCGCGGTCTCGACAATCGCCGGTTCGATCGTTGCAGCGCGTTATGCGAAACAACTCAACGCGCTGATGATTGGTGAAGAAGAGGCGACGTATCTCGGCGTGAATGTTAACCGCTTGAAGTGGATCATCCTGTCGGTGAACGTCGTCATCGTGGCGGTCGCGACCGCGTTCACCGGCGTGATCAGTTTTGTCGGACTGGTCGTGCCACACATTCTGCGGATGATTGGCGGCGCGGACAATCGCTTCCTGATCGTGGGCAGCGCGTTAACGGGCGCGTCGCTGCTCACGTTGGCCGATTTAATCGCGCGACTTTCCGTGCGGCCCGCGGAATTGCCGATCGGCATCGTGACTTCCGCGGTCGGCGTTCCCGTATTCATCTTCCTGCTGCGGCGACGGCAGTACGTTTTCTGACTCGGGTTTATGCTCACGGCAAGCAATATTACGTTTCGCGTCGGGAACAAATCGCTGGTTTCCGGTGTCTCAGTCTCGTTTGCGCCCGGCAGACTACATTTGCTCATCGGGCCGAACGGGGCAGGGAAATCGACGCTCGTGAAAGTGCTGGCGCGTTTGCTGCGGCCGCAAACGGGCATAGTTGAATACGACGGCGTCGACGTGAGCAGTACAACTGAAGCTGAACTCGCGCGACGCCGCGCGGTGCTGTCGCAAGCAGTCGAAGTTGCTTTTCCCCTGACGGTGCGTGAGGTGGTGATGATGGGCCGTTATCCGCACTTCGGCGGACGGCCCGGACCAACTGATGAAAAGATCGTCGACGAAGTCATGCAGCACTTCGACGTGACGGAATTCAGCGAGCGCGACTATCAAACGCTCAGCGGCGGCGAGCGGCAGCGCGTGAACTTCGCGCGCGTGCTGGCCCAACTGTGGCACGGCGCTCCGTCAGACACGACTTCACCGTCGCGTTATCTTTTTCTGGACGAGCCGCTCACGTTTCTCGACATTCGCCACCAGATCGATTTTCTAAAAAAAATACGCCGGTTCACTGACGCGCCGGACGTGGTTACTGTCGGTGTCGTACACGACCTGAATCTCGCGGCGCGTTTTGCCGATCAGATCGTGCTGCTGAATGAAGGACGCGTCATCGCGAGCGGCACGCCAACCGAAGTGTTGACCTCCGAACGTATCGAAGCGGTGTTCGCCGTCAAGCCGACCTTTATCCCCAGCGCGCATTCAGGCGTTCACTTGGTCTTCGACTAAAACGAGGTTTCGAAAACGGCCGGTTATGAGGGGGAAAATATGAGACGAGTAGTTTTATTTTTCGGCATCTTGATGCTTTGCGGAACCTGGTGTCCAGCGCAAACCGTTGTACGTTGCCAGCCGGCGCCGGCGATGCCGAAAAATCCGAAGCCTGGCGTGGTCGGTTTGAGCCTGACCCGCGACGGTAAGACACTGATTGCGGCGGGCGGCGATGGCATTATCCGCATCTGGGACGTTGCCTCCGGGCAGTTGCAAAGAACGCTTACCGGTCACACGAATGCGGTTTACCACGCCAACCTCAGTCCCAACGAGAAATTGATTGGTTCGTCGAGCCGCGATCAAACGGCGCGTATCTGGGATTTCGCCAGCGGCCGCGAGTTGCACAGGCTCACCGGCTTCCATTGCTCCGTCAAGGCGATCGCGTTCAGTCCGGACAGCAAAATGGCCGCAACGGTCGGCAACGACGGCTTCGCCAAGTTGTGGGACGTCAGAACGGGAAAAGAATTGAAGTCGCTGGTCCACTCCGAGTCGCCCGATGTCGACACCTCGACTTATTCAGTCGTCTTCAGTCGCAATGGAAAAAAGATCTACGTGGGCAACGGTGACGGAACAATCAGCGAATGGGACGTCGCTTCCGGTAAGGAAACAAGTGTCTGGAAGGTCCACCGGGACACGGTTTACGATCTGGTTTTCACTCCCGATTATCGGTTGCTGGCGACCGACGGTTATAGCGAAGCAAATATAAAGTTATGGGACGTCGCCTCGCGACGTGAGTTACGCACGTTTGCCGAGAAGAAAACGGAAGGTCTGTATGAGAACTCTCACATCCTCGCAATCAGTCCAAATGGAAAAATGATTGCGACGAGCGTGGCGGGACTTGATGAAAAGCAGCACAAGTATGTTTTCGTCAGGACTTACGTCTGGAACCTGGAAACGGGCGAGAAGCTGTTCACGTTTGAAGGGCAAAAGTTCGATGTCTGCGGGCTTGTTTTCACGCCTGACAATCGCTACCTGATCAGCGGCAGCGTGGACATGACGATAAAGTTTTACGACCTCAAGACGGGGAAAGAAACGCGTACTCTGACTCAGCCAATCGCCAACGTTAGAAATTAGTAATACGATCCGTGCGTGGCGGCCCAAACTCAAATCGCGCATCGTCGCTATCGGCATGAACGAAACGCTCTGTTGTCCGTACGCGAGCTGGCGAACCAGGCTTTCTCGCGTGCGGCGGGAGCACCGCTCATCGGCGGCAACCGCGTCCGGTTGTTGAAGGATGCGCGGGAGAATTATCCGGCCTGGATCGAGGCGATCAAAGCCG
>DASXXL010000658.1:0-1950 GCA_036503085.1 Pyrinomonadaceae bacterium
GAATGAAGCTCTGCGTAACATATTTCTTTTCCAGCGGCAGATCAGACGATGCGCCCGGGGCATCGCCGAGTGTTTGCTGACCTTTGTCCCAATCGAAGCTGAACCAATCGATGCGATCCTGATAGTACTCTTCAGCAGTGAGCACTTTCTCGCCGCCTAACCCATCAGGCACTCCACACGCGAATTGATATTCCAAACGTTCAGGTAACCAGGCGTCACCTTTTGCTTTGCCCGGCATCAGATACAGCTTCTCGAACCATTCGACAAAGAGCGGCCCCGCAGTGTCTGCCGCTGCTTTTTGCGATGGCGTGAGGCCGGCAACGCCATCAGAAGCGAGATTAGCTGGATTTTCCTTGAGATGAAAATAGAGCCTGGCCCCGTCCATCATACGGCCGGCAACCGCTTTGAATTGTTGCCACGCCTCCAAATGTGCGCAGATGAGGGGCACGTCCGTGACTGGCGGATCAGGAGCAACAATCGAGTAGGTGTTTTTGAATTCATCCGCCGCGCCGGCGGGGATCATCTTGAGCCAGCGACGTCCCATCTGCAGACGCAGATCCAGTGCGAGTTGCAATTCACCCGCCTGAAACGGGATCAGACGGCGCTCCACTGTTCCTTCAAGCGGCGTTTCGAGATCGAATGCCTCGGTGTCGTTGCCGTTCGGTTTGTATTTCGCGATTTGTTGTCCCTTGATATGAACTTTCGCCGCGACCGGCGTCCCTGCATCGTCACCGAGGAATTCGCCCATCTGCCATTGCTTACAAATCATCCACAAGGCGTCGCGAATTTCCGCGCGAAGCGCGCGACTGAAGTTGTCGGTACGCGGGCGACTTTCCAATCGATTGTAACGCGTAAACGTTGGCAACAATGTTTCGCCTGAGAGGACCGGCGCGAGATTGCGGATAACGAGAGGCGCGCTCATGGGACTTTGGCCAGATAATTGTTCACGCGTGCCAGATCGGCCGCGATTGTGATCGGCTGCCACGTCGTGGCCGTGATGGTCGCGGGAAGGAACACGGAAAGTTCGGTCTGATCGAGCTGCTGCGGCTCGACGGCACGCGTTCGCGCCATGTCGAGTGTGTCATGAAGCGTGGTAACCAGGTCGTCCCATTTCCACGCGCCTGTAAATTGTGTGGGCGTGACGAGGAGAATGACCTGCGGCGGTTCGCAGTTTGGTTTGTCGAAATGAAATGCGATGCCGGTGGTCTCCGTCTCCCCGGGAACGACTTCAGTCCATTCGTCGAGTAGCAATCCGCATTGCGTTTGCGTGCCGTCGAATGGTTTGGCGTAAGCGGCTGTGTACAGCAAAAGCTCGCGTTCCAATTTTGACTTTGCTTCCGGCGGAAACTCGAGCGCCATCCATGCCGCATCGGCGCTGAACGGGAACTGCACCGGCTCGAGCTCCGGCGACTTTGTATCGAGAGCCTCCGTGAGAAACAACAGATTCTCGATGTGCCGCATCTTCTCGCGCACGCGCGCCAGGCCATAGATCCAGTCGTCTACCGGAAAATCATTTTTCAAAGTTGTCTTTTGATAATCGAGCAATGCCGCGCGATTTGCGTAGGCGTTGTTCCATTCCGCCGTTTGATTCGCCGCAATCGTAAATGACGGCACCAGCAGGAATTCGTCGCCGAACACCGATCGCGCCGCATCGGTGAGGATTTGCACACGTTCTTCCGCATCGGCTGCAACATCGAAATCGTTCAATTTGTTATTGAGCGCGTCGACACGCTTCTCGATGTCCGCGATAAGTTGTTCAGCCCGGCTGCGAATGTCTTCGGCGAGAATAATGATCTGTTTCTCTTCGTCGTCGGTCGTGACTTCCTGCAGATCGAAGTCGGTAACAGGCAACAGACCATTGAACTCGTTGATCAACCCCTGCAACGTCGTGGCGTTTGTCTTTTCCA
Source organism: Pyrinomonadaceae bacterium (assembly GCA_036503085.1). Classification (GTDB taxonomy): domain Bacteria; phylum Acidobacteriota; class Blastocatellia; order Pyrinomonadales; family Pyrinomonadaceae; genus PSRF01. The sequence continues at coordinate 1,908 of DASXXL010000658.1, forward strand.
GGTCTTTAAAGTTGTTGTGCCGCGTGCGAAACGCCGTCTCTTT
>DASXXL010000659.1:0-4902 GCA_036503085.1 Pyrinomonadaceae bacterium
CAAGCAGAGTAGGAGCACCTATGAAGCACGAGAACGTGCATTCCTTTTTCAGCCGGATTGCCTCCGAGCATCCCGGCAACATCGCGATTGCGACCGGCGCACGCCAGGTCAGCTATCGCGAGTTAGAGGAAAGATCAAACAGTCTTGCTAATTTTCTACTGGCGAAAGGCGCTGCGAAAGGCGCACCCGTGGCCATCCTCACAAGCGATCGCGTCGCGATCATTGTCGCCATCCTCGGAATTCTCAAAGCTCGTTGTGTGTTCGCCCCGCTCGATCCGCAGATTCCGGAAAAGAGACGCGAAGCGATGATGTCGCTGCTTGCGCCGGAGTGGTTGATAACTGAATCGCAGTTGCTGCATCGAGTCAATAATAGTTGGGAAGAGCTCGCTGAATACGAAAGCTACTTCAATCCCAAGAGACCGAGAGTCGAGTCGCAGCCGGACGACATGTGTTACGTCTACTTCACCTCGGGCTCGACTGGCCAACCGAAAGCAATCTCCGGACGTTTGAAAGGAATCGATCATTTCATTCGTTGGGAAATCCAGACGCTCGGCCTCGGCGCCGAAACGCGCGTCAGTCAAATCCTGCCGCCATCTTTCGATGGTTCGCTGCGCGACATATTCATCCCACTCTGTACCGGCGGCACGGCCTGTGTTCCCGACGACAGCCAAACCGTGCTCGAACCCGACAAACTGATCGCGTGGCTCGAGCGCGAACGGATCAACGTCATTCACTGCGTTCCCTCGCTGTTTCGTTCGTTGCTCAACGAAAAACTCACGGCGGAAAATTTCCAGTGTTTGCGATACATCCTAATGGCCGGCGAGCCGCTCCTGCCGGCGGACGTTAAGCGCTGGACCGGCGTCTTCGGCGAACGCATTCAACTGATCAATCTCTACGGCATGTCGGAAACCACGATGGCAAAGTTTGCCTATTTCGTGAAGGCGTCCGATCAGGAACGGCGCACGATTCCGGTGGGCAAGCCGATCGAAGGCGCGGCCGCGGTCGTGGTCGATAAACGAGGACGGCCATGTCCGCGCGGGATCATCGGCGAGATCTACATCCGTACTCCTTATCGCGCGCTCGGTTATTACAATCAGCCGGATCTAACGCGCGAAGCGTTTATCCCGAATCCGTTCAGCAACGATCCAAACGACATCGTTTACAAGACTGGCGATCTCGGCAGAGTGCTCGAAGACGGAAATTACGAATATCTCGGGCGTCTCGATCGGCAGGTGAAGATCAGGGGCAATCGCGTTGAGTTGTCGGAAGTCGAAGATGTACTGCGCCGTCACGCCGCCGTCAGCGATGTGATCGTGATCGATCGCGAAGACACGACTGGTCTCAACTATCTCTGTGCTTACCTCGTGCTGGACCACGAGATAGATACGGGAGAGTTGCAGCAACTCGTACTCGACCGCTTGCCTGACTACATGGCGCCGTCGGCGTTCATCGTCATGGAGTCGTTGCCGCGTACGATTAGCGGCAAGATCGATCGACAGGCGCTGCCTGCGCCTGGTCTAACACGCGCCGGCATGGGCGAGTTCGTCGCGCCGAGCACACACGTCGAAAAGATTCTGGCGCACATCTGGACCGAGGTGCTCGGCATCGAGCAGATCGGAATACACGATAATTTTTTCCGGCTCGGCGGTCACTCTTTGCGCGCCACGCAGATCCTTACGCGCGTGCGCGCAACGCTGAATGTCGAAGTTCCATTGCGCAGTCTGTTCCAAACGCCAACCATTGCGGGCCTCGCCGCGCTCATCGACACCAAGCTCACGTCGCCTGCGGCAGAGGCCGTTCAGATCAAGTCGGGCTCGCGTCCGGATACACTGCCGCTCTCGTTTGCGCAACAGCGACTCTGGTTTATCGATCAGCTCGAGCCCGGCGCCTCTACTTACAATCTTCCGCTCGCGGTCCATCTCACTGGTCCACTCAACGTTCAGGCACTCGGCCGCACGCTCACCGAAATCGTCCGGCGTCATGAAGCGCTGCGCACGACGTTCTCAGTAGTAAACGGCAATCCGATCCAGGTCATTTCGGATCCGTTCGACGTTTCGTTAACGCTGATCGATCTGTCGTCAGTCACGGACGAGGAGCGCGAGAGTGCGGTGCAGACGACGATGCATCGCGAAGCTCGACGCACGTTCGATCTTGCGCGTGGACCACTGCTGCGCGTGGCGTTGATTAGATTGGGCGAGCAGGAACACATCGCCTTGCTCACGATGCACCACATCATCAGCGACGGTTGGTCAGAAGGCGTGCTGGTGCGCGAACTGGCGACGCTTTACGACGCTTACGCACAGGGAAAGCAGTCGCCGCTCGACGAACTGAAGGTCCAGTATGCGGATTACGCCGTGTGGCAGCGCGAGTGGTTGCAAGGCGAAGTGCTCGAACAGCAGATGGGCTACTGGCGCGAGCAGTTGGCGGGGAGCAGTGGCGTGCTGGAGTTACCGGTGGACCATCCGCGGCCGGCGGCTCAAAGTTATCGCGGCCGTCAACTCATGGTCGAACTCGGTAGTGAATTAACCGCAAAGCTGCACGAGTTGAGCCGGCGCGAAGGCGTGACGCTGTTCATGACGCTGCTCGCTGGTTGGCAAACGTTGCTGGCTAGGTACAGCGGGCAATGGGACCTGAACGTGGGCACGCCGATCGCGAATCGCACGCGCGGTGAGATGGAGGAGCTGATCGGGTTCTTCGTGAATACGCTGGTGCTGCGCAGCCGGATGAAACCGGAAGCGAGTTTTCGCGAGCAGTTGCAGCAGGTGCGCGAAACGTGTTTGGGAGCTTACGTGCACCAGGATGTGCCGTTTGAAATGCTCGTCGAGCAGTTGCAGCCGGAGCGACACATGGGTCGCACGCCGTTGTTTCAGGTGATGTTCGCGTTGCAGAACGCGCCGATGGGCGAGTTGGAGTTGCGCGGTTTGAAGCTGGAACAGCTCGCGGTTGCGTCTGACACGGCCAAGTTTGACGTGATGCTCATCATGATCGAAAGAGAGACGAGTCTGTTTGGTTGGTGTGATTACAGCACAGACTTGTTTGACGAGGCGACGGTCGTGCGAATGCTGGAGCACTGGCGCGTGTTGCTGGCAGCGGCAGTGGACCAGCCGGAAATGTCGCTCGCGGAGTTGCCGCTGTTGAGTGAAGCAGAACAGCAGCAAGTGTTCGAGTGGAATCGAACAGAGGTTGAGTATCCACGCGAGCGAACGATCGATACCTTGTTCGCGGAGCAGGCAGCGCGTACACCTTTCGCTGTTGCGGTGGAGTATCAACGTGTAACTCGGCTTGAGTCTGCGACGCTGAGTTACGAGGAGTTGAACCGGCGCGTGAACCAATTGGCGCGTTATCTGCGGCGGTTGGGAGTCGGACCGGAAGTGCGCGTCGGTGTGAGCATCGATCGATCGTTGGAGTTGATCGTCGGGTTGTTGGGGATCCTGAAAGCGGGCGGCGCTTACGTGCCGCTGGACCGTGATTATCCGCCGGAGCGTCTGCGGTTCATGATCGAAGACGCGCAGTTGCGGCTGGTGCTGGCGAATGAGCAAACGCTGGCGGGATTAAGCGATGAGACTGGCATGCAGTTAGTTGATCTGAGTGCGGAAGCCGAATGCATCAACGCGGAGAGTGAAGCGGATCTCGCGAGCGAAGTCGCAGCCGACAACCTTGCCTATGTGATCTACACCTCGGGCTCGACGGGCACACCGAAAGGCGTTGAAGTAACTCATCGCGCGGTACTGCGTCTCGTGCTCAATACCGACTATCTGCGGTTAACGCCGACGGACCGCGTGGCCCAGGCTGCCAACACTTCCTTTGATGCTTCGACTTTTGAAATTTGGGGCGCGTTGCTGAACGGCGCGACCATCGTGCCGCTCGATAAAGACATCACGCTCGACACAGAAGCACTCGCGGCCGCCTTGCAGTCGCGGCGCATCAGCGCACTGTTTCTGACGACCGCGCTGTTCAATCAACTCGTGCAGACAGATCCCGCAGTATTCGCCGACTTGCGCGCTGTGTTGTTTGGCGGCGAGGCAGTTGACCCGCGTTCCGTGCGAGCCGTGTTGCATAGCAGGCCGCCGGAGCGATTGCTACACGTTTATGGACCAACTGAGGTCACGACGTTCTCGACGTGGGAGCGGGTGACTGACGTTGCGGCAGACGCGACGACCGTGCCGATCGGCAAGCCGATAGCAAACACGGAAGCGTACGTGCTCGACGAGTCACTGAGACTTACTCCAGTCGGTGTGAATGGAGAACTGTATCTCGGCGGTGATGGTCTGGCCCGCGGTTATCTCAGCCGCGCGGAACTGACCGCCGAGCGCTTCGTGCCGCACGCCTTCGCGCGCCGTGCTGGTGAACGGCTCTATCACACCGGCGACGTCGTGCGTCGTCTGCCGAATGGCGCGATCGAGTTTGTCGGCCGCCGCGACGCACAAGTGAAAGTACGCGGCTTCCGCATCGAGTTGGGCGAGATCGAAACCGTGCTGACGCAGCACCCGGACGTTCGTGAAGCCGTCGCCATCGTCCGAGAACCACAGCCGGGCAACAAGCAACTCGTGGCTTATGTCGTGGGCGAAGCACCGCTCGCCGAGTTGCGGCGCTATTTAAAGGACAAGCTGCCGGACTACATGGCGCCGCAGTCGCTCGTGAAGCTGGAGCAGTTGCCCCTGACTACGAACGGCAAAATCGATAGACAAGCGCTTCCCGCGCCGGATCGCACGGCCGACGATGCGGAAGAAGCTTACGTCGCGCCGCGCACGCCGGAAGAAGAGTTGCTCGCGGGCATCTGGGCGGAAGTGCTGAAAGTCGATCGTGTCTCCGTACACGACAACTTCTTCGACTGTGGCGGCCACTCGCTCCTCGCGACGCAGATAACGTCGCGCATCAAAACGGTCTTCAATATCGAACTTC
>DASXXL010000660.1:0-2764 GCA_036503085.1 Pyrinomonadaceae bacterium
TGACGCCGGCACACACCCGCGCCTACGCAACGCTCGGTCGCCTCGGCGAAGCTGTGTTTGTCATCCGGATACTGAAAGTGTGTTTCGACCGCAGGCGGGTTCCACGAACTGCCGAGTCGCAAATTCTCATCGACGCGATAAGGATCGATCAGCTTGCCGGGATTCATTTTCCAATCCGGATCCCAGATGGACTTGAACTCCCGAAACGCTTCGATCATTTCCGAGTCGAACATGCGCGGCAACAACTCACCGCGCGCCTGGCCATCGCCGTGTTCGCCGGAAAGAGAACCCCCGTACGATGTGACGAGATCTGAAGCCTCTTCGAGAAAACGACGAAAGTTTTTAATTCCTTCGGCACTCTCTAAATCAAAGGTCAGGCGCGTGTGCACGCAACCCTGACCGAAGTGACCGTAGAGCGGACCGATGTAGTTGTACTTGTCGAGCAGACGTTTGAGGTCACGAAGATAGCCACCGAGTTTCTCGGGCGGCACCGAAGAATCTTCCCAGCCTTCGTGGTTGTCGGGCTCGTTGGGAATTTTGGCCGTCGCGCCGAGGCCTTCTTCGCGCAATTCCCAGATCAACTTTTCGTAAGCCGGATTATCAAAGAGCTTCATCGGAGGCGCATTGCCACGTTGGTTCAGCGCGTCCATCAGTTTGCGCGCGTTCGCGTCCGCCTCCTGCTTGTCGCGTCCGCCAAACTCGACGAGCAGCCACGCTTTGCCCTCGGGCATCAGGTTCAGATGCTTCGGGTGCATGCCTTTCTTCTTCATGTCCTCGATGAAGGTATCGTCGAGCGCTTCGAGCGCGATCGGCTTGTAAGGCAGCGGTTCGGTAACGTGATCGGCGGCTTTGAAAATGTCGGCGTAACCTAAAACGAGCAGCGAACGAACGGGCGGCCAATCGACCAAACGCGTGGTTGCTTCCAGCACGAGCACGCACGTGCATTCCGATCCAACGAGCGCACGCGCCACGTGAAAACCGTTTTCCGGCAGCAGTGCGGGCAGGTTGTAACCGGACACACGTCGCGGGATCTGCGGAAAATTTTTGCGAATCGCAATCGCGTAGGTGTTTATGAATCCTTTGAGCTGGCGGTAAATGTCGCCGCGGCGGCCGCCACTCTGAATGATCTCGTCGACTTCGGCGTCGCTGGTTGGTCCAACGCGCATACGCGTGCCGTCGTAAGTGAGGATCTCCAGCTCATCGATGTTGTCAGACGTTTCCCCGGCCAGCACCGAGTGAATGCCGCACGAGTTGTTGCCGATCATTCCGCCGAGGGTGCAACGGCTGTGAGTCGCCGGATCTGGTCCAAAGGTCAGGTTGTGCTCATTGGCTGCATTGCGCAGACTATCGAGCACTGTGCCCGGTTCGACCCGCGCGCGTTTGTTTGCCGGATCGAGCTCGTGGATCCGGTTCATGTACTTCGAAAAATCAAAGAGCACGCCGTCATTGACCGTCTGACCCGGAATCGCGGTACCGCCGCCGCGCGCGAAGATCGGCGCGCCGTATTTGCGACACGCGGCCACAGCCGCGACGACGTCATCCGCGTCGCGCGGCAGGATGACTCCGAGTGGGACCATGCGGTAGTTGGACGCGTCAGACGCGTACATGCCGCGATCGGCGCCACCGAAGCGGATCTCTCCTCGTACCGACGCGCGCAACTCGTTTTCGAGTGCGGCTGCGTCGACTGTTAATTGTTTAGTTGTTCCCGTCTGAAGACGATTCTTAATCTGCGTTGGCGGACTCTTAGTTGTTATCGTTACTAAACTCAAAGCAGGTTTCCTTTTTGATCGAATTCCAAAGGCGCGACTCCCGGTGAAGCGCGCAACGCGCAATTTTGGTTAACTTCTTCCAGCAGCGCTTCCGAGACCCACAACTCGTCGAGCAGCGCCGTGTTCTTGATGCGGCACACGCGCGGGCGCGCCGAAGCGAGGGAAGAGAAGAGCGCTACCTCGATCGCTTCGCGATCCGATTCAAGCGCGAGTGGCAGCGGACCTTCTCTCGTGTTCATCGCGTCCGGTTCGGTCGCGGTGAGCAAGTTGACGTAGGTGACACCGGGGTCGTACTCGTCCATGAAACGTTGCGTGGTGAAATCGGCAAGACCGATTCCCAAGCCATTGCCAAGCGACGCGCTCGTAAGCGACAGGACCGCGATGCGGCGATAATCCGGCTCGTGTGGACCACCGGACATGCGCCAGTTGCCGATCACGTTCAAGTCCATGCCGGTGCCGGAGATGTTCTTGCCGAGTTCATCGACGATGAGCAGATCGAGCTGTTGAAAGGGAATCTTGGCGACGTGTGGCTTCGCCGCTTCGAGTAGCTGTTCGTCAGAATCGTGGAACGCGTCGTAGTGCGGTGGCACTACGTTGATAATCACCGGCTGGCGAAAACCATTCTCGACAACCGCGACGCCACAGAGGATCTTCGCGTGAGCCATCGTCAGTTGCGGCACCGCATTTACTGACGGCCACAAACCGTGTGTGTGCGCTTCCTGCGCGCCCGCCTGTTTTCCCAAACCGACCGTCACCATCTTCAACAAACCGGACGCGACGCCCGCGGTATTTTCAGGATGGGTTTTCGTTCGCGCGAGAACGATGATGCCGTCGGCGGTTGCGGCGACTGAATCGAGATGCGCGATCGCGCCGGTGTCGGAAGTGCCGAGTGCGTGTGTTTGCATGGTTGCGCGGATGGGCGCGCCGATCGCTTCTTCAGTGATTCCGAGCCGGTGGAGTATTTCCGTTTGACCTTCTTCGGTCGCGCCGCCGTG
>DASXXL010000661.1:0-4830 GCA_036503085.1 Pyrinomonadaceae bacterium
ACCGAACTGCAAAAGATAGATCCGGCTCGTTACGCACAACTTCCGCCCGAGACCTCTTCATTACTCGGTTAAGGACAACTCGCGCGGAGGTCAAACCCGGTTTTGGACAATCTAACCCACTCCCTCGTCGGACTGACGGCAGCGAAGACGGGTCTGGAAAGATTGTCTCCCGGAGCGACCCTGCTCTGTGTTCTCGCCGCCAACTCACCTGATTCAGACGTAATCGTCGGAGTCTTCGGCGATCGTTGGGATTTACTCCAGCATCATCGCGGCATCACTCACTCGCTCGTCGGAACGATGTTTATGGCCTTGCTGGCACCGTTGATCTTCTACGGAGTCGATCGACTCTGGGCGCGGCTGCGAAATCATGCGCCCAGGACAAACTTTCGCGGCTTGTTCATCGCGTCGTGCATCGTCACTGCGACGCATCCGGTGCTCGACTGGACCAACAACTACGGCATTCGTTTGCTGCTGCCGTGGAATCCGCATTGGTCTTACGGCGATCTCGTGTTCATCGTCGATCCGTTTCTGTGGCTGGTGCTCGTTATTGGATTGCTGGTGATTTGGCGAATGCGCCACGAAGCGAAATCCAAAGTCGCATTCGTTTCGTTTGCGATTGTTGTCGCGTACTGGGGCGCGCTTGCGTTTGCGCATTCGCGTGCAGTCGCACGGGGCAGGGAAGAAGCTCAGCGAATCGTCACGTCGAACGGTGAAAGCGTCTCAAGACTCGCGGCCATGCCGACGCTCGCGAATCCTTTGCGTTGGGACTGCGTCTTTGAAACCGACAAAGCGACGTATCGCTTTCTGGTCGCTCTAAATGGACAAACACCCGCCGGTCGCGTGATTCGTTACGAGAAACCAACTGGTTCTTTGGCGGCGGCGCTGCAAGAGGTTTCCGCAGAAAAACCGGCGCGCGTGTTCCTCGGTTTTGCGAGGTTTCCGGTGGCTCAACTTGCTGACCCGAGTTGCACGACGCAAACGCTCCTGCAATTAGCTGACTTGCGCTACACTGAACCCGGCAGATTGCGCGGCACGTTTGCAGTGGACTTGCCGGTCGATTGCCCGAACGGGGCTGTCACAGAGGGCAGATGAACGAATCTAAAGAACTGACCAAAGAGTTAAACAGCCTGCCCACGCTCTGTGAGGTTAACGAGGAACGCGAACGTGCCCTCAAACGACCGCCGATCGCGAGTGTTCGTGTTTCCCCTGGTCCATATCTCGCCGCCGCTTTCGTCATCACTTTCTTCGGGGCCTCGTTGCTGCGCGCGCAATACGACGCGCTCGCGCTGCTGCTCGTCGCCGTTACCTGGGTCGTTGTTCCCGTACTCGCGCTGACGGATCGAATCATTTTCGACGGCGTATCGTTGCGCCGGCAGGGCTTACTGGCATCGTTCCTGCATTTGCTCTTTGGTTATAGGAAACAACTCGTTGTCGACGACTTCGAAACGGTCGAAACGCAGGCGGTGCGCACGTTGCGACGTGGCGGCAGCGTTCGCTATCGCTATCGCACGCAGATCAGCGGCAAGGGAAAACAGTTTGTCATCATCTCGGGCGGCCGCGATTATCGAAAGATGGTGCGCGAGCTCTTTCCTCTCATTCACGAAAACAAGCTCGACGCGCGCACGCGCGATCTGCGCGACTACCTGAACGATCCAAACTTTCTCGAACGCAAGGCGCAACTCTCGCATCTTGCTTCGTCAGACGTTCTCGACGCAACGGAAGCTGCGGACGCCTTATCACGCAAGTCAAAACGTCTGCGCCAAGCGGAAGCGATTGAAGCGACGCCGGAAGATCTCGAACGTGCGCACGTGCTGCGCCGGCTCGGTAACGAGCTGCGCGTGTCGGGTCGCTTACGTGAAGCGGCGGAAGCGTTTCGGCGCGCGTTGAAAGTGCGACCGAACGGAGCGTGGTTGATCTACGACTTTGCGCGTTTGCTGCGGTCGCAGGCGAGTGCGCAATCCGACGCGCGTTTGCTTTCGCGAGCGCGGGCGGCGCTGCGTCTGGCGAGTATCAGGGCGAAGAACGATCTGGTGTTGTTGCCGTTGATTGGTGAGAGTTTTCTCGAGTGTGGCGATGCGCGGCAGGCGCGTCACGCGCTGCAAAAAGTGGTCGAGCTCGATAGCGGAAACTTCAAAGCGCGCGTCGGTTTGGCGGACATCGCTTTGCGTGAAGGGAAGCTCGCGCACGTCATTCATCACTACCAGGAAGCTGCGCGTGTGAGTTCAGAGCAAGCCCTCGCGCGTTATGCGCGCAGCGAGGGCGAATACTACATGCAACTCAACAACGACGATGATTATCTCGCGGCTGAGTTGCGCCGGATCAATTGGTTACAAACGGTGACGCGCGTCCGGCGGTTGGCGCTGCGCGTAACGAACTTCAGTGTGCTTGTCGCGTTGGTTGGCGGCCTCATCGATCCACTCGCGGCAAGTTTAGGTTGGTCGCTCGCGTCTTCAGCGTTGATCGTTTGGCTGATAACAGTTGGAGCGACCAAAATGCTTTTCGGTCGCTCCAAACCACGGGCTGTATAAAATCCCCTTCAACTTTTCTTACGCTTGGTCGTCGTTCGTTTGTTGTTAACCGGCGCGGGCGTGATCGTTCTTGCCTGCTGCTCCGCGGCGGACGCAACCGCATACGCCACCTGCGGCGCGGGATTCAACAACGCATCCCAACGATACCGGTTCGTCTCTTTCGGTTCAGCCAAACGCTTGAACACCAGATCCGTCACCGCGCCCACGATCCAGTTGTGATAGAACTCACCCACTGACGCAAGCTCCGCATCAGGCGCGGGATTCATAAAGTCAATCGCATACGGCACGCCGTCTTTGATCGCAAACTCCACCGTGTTGATGTCGTAACCAAGCGCCGTACACAACGTCCGCACGTCTTTCCGCACGCGATCCGCCAGCGCCGGCTCGAGGTAATCAGGATTGTGTACGTACTGTTCGCCCGATAAATACGGCTTGCGCGGATCGTAAGCCATGATCATCACTTCTTCCTGACCCACGCAATAGCACCTGACAAACTGATCGAAATCAATCGACTCTTGCAACGTCATGCAGAGCGTGCCCGTCTTGTCATACTCGGTCCAAAGCTCTTCCCGCGAGTTTATCTTCGACACGTTCTTCCAACCGCCGCCGTCAAACGGTTTCAAAAACGCCGGCAGCCCGACATAATCGATGATGCCCTGCCAATCGACCGGAAACGCGAGGTTGCGCAAACTCTCGCTGACGATTCCTTCGATATAATCCTTCTGCGGCAACAGCACGGTCTTCGGAATTGCGACGCCTAGCTTGCGGCCCAGCGAATAGTTGAAAAACTTGTCGTCCGCCGACCACCAGAACGGGTTATTGATGACTTTCGTGCCTTCGAGCGCCATCCGCTTCAACGTGGCGCGATAGAAGGGAACTTCGTGTGAAATGCGGTCGATTACCAGGTCGTATTGCGGTGGCGCGTCATAACGAATGCCGTCCAGCTTGAGGTATTCGGCGACAACGTCGCCTTTCCCTCGCTCGTTAACTCCTTTGATTATTGCCTCGGGAAAAGTCTTTTCCCGGCCTACCAAAACTCCCACACGCTTCATATCTAATTCGAGTATCCTTTCTGCAAAAATCAAGGAAAATACCGGCGGAGCAGTTGCTTGTCAAACCAGTCCGCGGCTACAATTCGGCTCTCCCTTAGCGTTTGCCTGGAATCCGAGGAGAACAGTTACTTTTGTTTCGCGCATTTATCGCCCTCATAGCTCTCTCCACGCTCGCAATATTCGTTTCACTATCCGGAACTACCCGGGTGGCGGCCGCTGCACAGGATCCGTTGCCGCCTCAGAACACCAGGCCACCGGAGCCCGCAAGACCGAAGGAATCCCCGAAGCCGGTTGAACCGAAGCCTTCGGACGTGAAGTTTACGGCCGAGCAGATCGTCGAGTCGGTGATTCTTGTTTACGGCTCGCGACCCGCGCTGGAGCAGATCCGCCGTTACGGCGTCGAGCGCGGAAAGATAACTCGTTACAACGCTGAAGGGAACCCTGAAGAAGCGAACTATGAGCGTCGTTTCGTCCGCGGCGAGAACCTCGAGAAAGACAAGATCCGTTTGGATCAGAAGCTTCCGACGATGGAGTATTCGCTGATCTACGACGACGGAAAACTCTGGGGCATCATCAACGGCGCCGCTTTCACGCCACGACAGGACGCCACCGCGGACTTCATGTCGCAACACCATCACAGTATCGACTTGCTGCTGCGTTACAAGGAGTGCGGCGCGAAGATCACGCTGGTCGGCAAAGAACAGCAAAAGGGCCTCGACCTCTATGTCCTGGATCTCGTCGACAAAGAAAACCGCAAGACGCGTTATTACATCAGCGCTCGCTCGCTCCGTGTTTTGTGGTTGGAGTATGAGGAAGGCCCGCCGGGCGGGATTGCGGTGAAGTACACGCGCAAGTTTTTGGACTATCGCATCGTCCAGCAGACCCTCGTGCCATATCGTGTCGTGCTGAGTGTTGACGGCCGTCAGAGCCAGGAGACGCAAGTCCTTACCATCACGTACGGCGTAAAAGTCAGCGACGCCATCTTCAAAAACCCCGAGGCGTAGCTCCCCAGCCGATCACCGCCGTGGCTTTTCACGGAACCAACGCCGAAAAGGCGTTCGCCAGTTCTAACGCCGAAGGCGTTCGCTAATTTCAGCCCAGGGTTGCTTCAACCCTGGGAACAAGGACACAAAACAAACAACGCTGAAAGCGTTAGCTAGCGGCGGCGCGCTCGCGAACTCCTTCAGAGTTCTTCGTTGCCGCACGGGTTACCCAGGGTTGAAGCAACCCTGGGCTGAAATTAGCGAACG
>DASXXL010000662.1:0-1875 GCA_036503085.1 Pyrinomonadaceae bacterium
CATGGGAGGTTTAGGAAATCCAGTCGTGGCGGAACAGGAAAACTAACATGCGCAAAACTCTCTTATTGTTGTTCTTGATCTTGCTCGCGGCCGCGGCCGTGAGTTGCACGAAAGCAGGAGCGCCGGCGAACAAAAAGCTGACGATCGCGGTGATTCCGAAAGGCACGACGCACGAGTTTTGGAAAAGCATTCACGCCGGCAGCAACAAGGCCGCGAGTGAATTGTCGGCGCAGGGAACCGATGTCGAAGTGATTTGGAAAGGGCCGTTGCGCGAAGACGATCGCGAGCAGCAGATTCAGGTTGTCGAAGGGTTCGCGGCGCAGGGCGTGAACGGGATGGTGCTCGCGCCGCTCGACGATCGCGCGCTTGTACGGCCAGTATCCGATGCGAAACGCGCCGGCGTGCCGACGGTGATCATCGACTCGGGTTTGCAATCGTCGGATTTCGTGAGCTTCGTCGCGACTGACAATCGCAAGGGCGGTTTGCTTGCGGCCGATCGCATGGGCCAGCTGCTCAACGGCAAAGGCAAGGTGATCGTGTTGCGCTATGCGGAAGGCTCGGCGAGCACAAGCGAACGTGAAGCTGGTTTCCTCGATGAGATCAAGGCGAAGTTTCCCGGGATCGAGTTGATCTCGACAAACCAGTACGCCGGTGCGACCCGCGAAACTGCGAAGCGTGCGGCCGAGAATCTGTTGAATCAATTTGGCGATGACGTGCAGGGAATCTTCACGCCAAACGAATCGTCGACTGCGGGAATGCTGCTCGCGCTGGAGGATATCGGCAAAGCGGGGAAGGTTTCGTTTGTGGGCTTCGACGTGAGCCAGACGTTTATCGACGCCATCAACGCTAATAAGTTGCACGGCATCGTGGTCCAAAATCCATTCAACATGGGCTACCTCGGCGTGAAGACAATGGTCGAGAGTCTGCAAGGTAAGCCGGTGCAGCCGAAGATCGATACGGGCGTGATGCTGGTGACCAAAGACAACCTCTCCTCTCCTGATGTTCAATCTTTATTGCACCCACCACTGGATCAGTATTTGAAGTAACGGCTGGCTTTCTCTGTGCCTCTGTGCCTCTGTGGTTAACTAAAAAAACTAACCACAGAGACACAGAGGCACAGAGAGTAAACAGAAATAGATGGTCGCGGACATAAAACAGACGAGGACATTTTGGCGCGTCGGCGTGGTGCAGACGTGGCTCAATCGCCTCGGGCCGGTGCTTGGGCTGTTGCTCGTGATCCTCGTGTTTTCGTTGTTGATGGACACGCCCGCGCGGTTCCTCTCGCCAAACAATCTGCGCATCGTGCTCTCGCAGACGGTCATCGTGGCGATCGGCGCGATCGGAATGACGCTGATCATCATTAGCGGCGGCATCGATCTAGCTGTCGGCTCGACGATCGCGCTGACCGGTGTCGTCACGGCGCTGGCGATCAACGCGGGCTTCTCGCCGACGCTCGCTCTAGCCGCGGGAATTGTGACAGGCGGTCTAGTCGGTGTCGTAAACGGCCTCGTGATCACGCGACTGAAGGTGGTCCCATTCATCGCCACACTCGGTATGCTCGGCGTCGCGCGCGGCATCGCGAAATGGCTCGCAAACCAGCAGACCGTCAACATGCCGGGCACGTGGCTGAACGAACTGCTCGTGATGTTTCCCGATCCGCCGTGGCTACTCGTCGCGCCTGGCGTGTGGATCACGATCGTGCTCGCAATCGCCGCAGCGATCATTTTGCGCAACACCGTATTTGGACGGCGCGTCTTCGCACTCGGCTCAAACGAAGCAGCGGCGCGCGCGTGCGGCATCGCCACTGACCGTTTGAAGATCTGGATCTACGCGTTGGCGGGTTTGCTCTTCGGGTTAGCAGGCGTGATGCAGATG
>DASXXL010000663.1:0-5926 GCA_036503085.1 Pyrinomonadaceae bacterium
AGGGTGACGTTAAGTTATACGCCCTGCCACACGAGCCGGTGGAATAGTTGGTCCATTTCCGCCGGCGACTGCTTCATACCGCGATCGATCCACCACTCGAGCAACGACAACAAAGCCCCGGCGTGTGCAAACGCGATGGCCGGCCGCTCGTCAGCCGAGATGTTTTGCGCGCGCGGCAGCTCCGAAAGCCGCCGCTCGATCCCGCGCGCAAACTGTCCGCGCGCGAGTTCCATGTTGTCCTGAAACTTGCCTGACGACACCAGCGCGTCGACAAACTGTTTCGCCTCGATGATGTGGCTGAAAAACTCCTGCACCGGAAACACGCGGTCCGACTTGTCGCCCTTCAGCGAGAGCACCATCGACACCGACTCGAAAAACTCTTCCGCGTCACTCATCAACAAGTCGTCCTTGTCGCTGTAATGCGAATAGAAAGTCGAGCGCCCGACTTTCGCGCGGTCCAACACGTCCTGCACGGTGATCGTTTCGAAAGGCTTTTCCTGCATCAACGCGACCAGCGCGTCGCCGAGCGCATCACGCGTTCGCCGCACGCGAGCAGCAGTCTTTTTCCCCGACGCGACAAGATGCAGACGTTCGTTTTCGGACATTGAATACCTCTTTGTTCAGTTACGCTCTGTTTCGTGCCAATTTCATCGCCGCGCGCTGGACAGTCCGTCAAACGGCCCATAGAGTAGCGCACCCTATGATCTCTCTACACCAGGTCAGCAAGAACTACGAAACGCCCGCGGGCGCGTTTGCCGCGTTGCGCGACGTCGACGTCGACATCAGCGCAGGCGAGTTTGTCGGCGTCGTTGGCAAGTCGGGCAGCGGAAAGTCGACGCTGCTGAACATGATCGCGGGCATCGATCGTCCTTCGTCCGGCACCGTCACGGTTGCCAACACCACGATCGACACGCTGCCGGAAAACAAACTCGCCGCGTGGCGCGGACGCAACGTCGGCTTCGTCTTTCAATTCTTCCAACTGTTGCCCACGCTCACCGCGATCGAGAACGTAATGCTGCCGATGGATTTTTGCAAAACGTTTCCCGCGTGCGAGCGGCGCCGGCGCGCGCTTGCGTTGCTGGAGCGCGTCGGTGTTGGCCCACAAGCCGACAAACTCCCGAGCACGCTTTCCGGCGGCGAGCAACAGCGCGTCGCGATCGCACGCGCGCTCGCAAACAACCCACCGCTCGTCATCGCCGACGAACCGACCGGCAATCTCGATTCGATCACCGCGCGCGGAATACTCGATCTATTTCGCGAGTTAGCGAACCAGGGCACGACCGTTGTCATTGCCACACACGAATCGGACATCGTTCACGTGAGCGACCGAAAGCTGCAAATCGCCGACGGCATGCTAACCACCTAATAATGATCACTGAGTACTTGGGACCGCAGGCGTCTCGCCTGCTGGCAGCATTGGAGGCGTCTAACCTGGCAGGCAGGCGAGACGCCTGCGGTCCCAGTAACCGAGACGTATGACGACGCCCTGGCGCAAAGCGATTCGCGACTTCTGGCATGAGCGTGCGCGTACGCTGCTCGTGGTGCTCGCGATCGCGCTCGGCATCTCGGCGTTTGCGGCGGTGATGTCGTCGTACGCAATACTCACGCGCGAGCTCGACCGCGGTTATCTCGACACCAATCCCGCTTCCGCAATTCTGCGCGTAGATGCGATCGACGACGCACTCGTCGGGGAGATCTTGAAGGACCGCGATGTCAGCGATGCCGAACCACGACGCGTCGTGACCGGTCAGATCAAGTCGGGACCGATGCGCTGGCGCAACCTGGTGCTGTTTGTCGTGAAAGACTACGGAAACATTCGCGTCAGCAAACTCACGCCCGAACACGGCGCGTGGCCGCCCGCGACCGGTGAAATCCTGATCGAACGCGACGCGTTTCAGGTGGCGGGCGCAAAGATCGGTGACACGGTGATCGTCCAAACGGCAAACGGGACCGAGCAGCCGCTCGTCGTCAGCGGCAGCGTTCACGACGTGGGCCAGGCGCAGGCGCGCATGGAGAACATCGTCTACGGCTACATCAATCTCGCCACGCTGGCCCAACTTGGGGAAAGACCGTATCTCGATCGGCTCAACATCCTCGTGGCCGATAACAGGTTTGACGAAAACCATATTCGGAAAGTCGCGGCCGACGTGAAGTCGGTGATCGAAGCGCGCGGACACGAGGTGTCGCGCGTGGACGTGCCCACACCCGGCAAGCATCCGCACTCGGTAATCATGGGCGTCCTGCTGCTGGCGATGTCGAGCTTTGGTTTGTTCGTGCTCGTGCTGAGCGGAATCATCGTCGTCAATCTGCTGACGGCGCTGATGGCGTCGCAGGTGCGGCAGATCGGCGTGATGAAAGCGATTGGCGGCACGCGCGCGGCGATCGCGCGCATCTATTTCAGCCAGGCGTTGTTTCTCGGTCTCGCGGCGGTGATTGTGTCGCTGCCGCTGGGCGTGCTCGGCAGCCGCGCGTTGTGCCGCTACATGGCGGTGTTTTTGAATTTCGACATCAACAGTTTTGCCGTGCCGCTGTGGGTATACCTGCTTGTTGCGGTGGTCGGCATCGCGGCGCCGCTCGTGGCCGCAGCATATCCAGTCTGGAAAGGTTCGAGCGTTCCGGTGCGCGTGGCGTTAACGGATTTCGGAACGACGCAGACGAGCTTCGGCAGCAGTGGTTTGGATCGTCTGTTGGCGCGCGCCGGTGGTTCGTTTCGGCCGTTGTTGTTGGCGCTGCGGAATAGTTTCAGACGAAGGGTGCGGTTGGTTTTGACGGTCGTGACGCTCGCGGCGGGCGGACTGTTCTTCATGTCGGCGCTGAACGTGCGCGCGTCGATGATCAATACGCTCGATCATCTGTTTGCGACGAAGAAGTTTGATCTGAGTGTTCCGCTGCGCGAAGAGTACGACGAGGAGCAAGTGCAGCGAGCGATAGCTAACACGCCGGGCGTGAGACGCGCAGAGGCGTGGCTCGCTGCAGAAGCTGTGTTGGGCGGCGATAGCTTCACGGTGATCGGATTGCCTGCCGATAGTCAGTTGCTCGAGCCGCAGATCCTCGAAGGCCGCGTTCTGTTGCCGAGCGACAGCGATGCGCTCGTGGTTAACAACGAGCTCGCGCGAAGGTTTACACGACTGCGCCTCGGGCAAACAGTCAACGTGCGAGTCGAGGGAGTCGAACACGAGTTTCGCGTGGTCGGCGTGGCGCGTGAGGAGTTCTCGCCGGCCATCGGTTACGTCCCGCTGAATGCGATTCAAGCTCCGCGCGTGGTGAACAGTTTACGGTTCGCGTTGGACCACGTCGACGAAGACTCGATCGCGGCCGTGAAGGCGGACATCGAGCGACGGCTCGCGGCAAACGGAATGCGCGCGCGCAGCAGTAGCAGCAAAGCGGAGAATCGCTACGGGTTCGATCAGCACATGTTGATGATCTACGTGTTTCTGATTCTGACCTCCGCGATCATCGGTGGTGTTGGCGGCTTGGGTTTGATGACGACGATGAGTCTCAACGTGCTCGAGCGGCGGCGCGAGATGGGATTGCTGCGAGCGATTGGTGCGACGCCGCGAATCGTGTGGATGATGGTTGTCGCTGAGGGCGTTGTGATTGGCGTGTTGAGTTGGATCGTGGCGGCGTTGCTTGCGTGGCCGGTGAGCAAACTCGTTGGTGATGGATTGATCGGGGCGATGTTTCAGAGTGGATTGGATTTCACGTTTGAGGCGCGGGGACTGGTTATTTGGCTCGTCGTTTCGGTGGCGTTGAGCATAGTGGGGAGTTTTGTGCCTGCGTGGCGAGCGTCGCGCGCTACAGTGCGAGAGGCGCTGGCGTACGAATAAAAAGAGGAGATTTCAAAAGGATCCTAGGTTGTGCGGCGCAAAATAAAATCGACGATTCGATGTAAGACTTCGGTCGGACGATCGAGTTGTTCGAGCGATTCGCACGCGGCGCGATGAGCGTTGACGGCTTTTTCGCGCGACTCCTCGATGCCATATAACGCTGGATACGTCGCTTTGCGCGATTGGACGTCTTTGCCCGGAGTCTTGCCGAGGTCCGCGGCAGTGGCGGTTACGTCGAGCAAGTCGTCAGTGATCTGAAACAACAAACCGAGGTGCGCACCGTAAGCAGTTATAGCTTTCAATTCGTGTTCATCTGTGGCGCCGATGATCGCGCCGCAACGCGCCACGCCGACGATCAGCGCGCCCGTCTTCAAGCGATGAATCTCTTCGAGTTCCGAGCCGTTCACCTGACGTGCTTCGGCTTCCATGTCGAGCGCCTGGCCGGCGACCATGCCGTCCGGCGTTCCCGCCGCGCGCGCGAGTTCCGAGATCAAAGTGATGCGCGTCGTCGCATCGAGTGCGTCGTCATCGGCGATCGTCTGAAACGCAATCGTCTGCAGCGCGTCACCCGCGAGAATCGCTGTCGCTTCGTCAAAACGCACGTGACACGTCGGCCGTCCGCGTCTCAGATCGTCGTCATCCATCGCCGGCAGATCGTCGTGAATCAGCGAGTACGTGTGAATCATTTCAAACGCACACGCGGTGCGGATCAATTGTTTGACCTCCGCGCCGAAAGTCTGCCCGACGGCCAGCAACAACGCCGGCCGGAAACGCTTGCCGCCGGCGAAAACGCTCCAGCGAATCGCCTGGTGAACTTTCTCCGGCAGCGCGCCCGAGGGCGGCAACAACCTGTTTAGCTCAACTTCTACGAGCGCGCGACTCGCAGCCAGGAGGCTGTCGAGCTCGAGCGTGTTATGGACCAGCGCCTCAGTTTTCATCCTTTGCTATTTGAACGAGCGTTCTCCTCTTCTCCCACCTGATTATCGCTCTGAGGCGCGGTGTAATTAGTAACGACCGTTCGGCCTTGGTTATCGCGCAGCAGGACCTCGATGCGCCGCTCCGCCTGACTCAGTCGTTCCTGACATTCGCGCGAAAGCCGGATTCCCTGTTCGAAAAGTTCGAGACTCTTTTCGAGCGGCAAGTCGCCGCTTTCGAGTTGCCGCACGATCTGTTCGAGCGCCTCGAGCGAAGCTTCAAACGAGCGCGCCTGTTCCGGGCCGTTTGTCATCTGTTTCTTTTCCTGGGCCTGCCGAGATTTTTCAACAACGGACTGTTCGCGTCAAAGCCGCCGACTGGCGGCAAGTCTTTCATCACGCCGTCAACGACGCGTTGAACCAGCGCGTCGTCGTTCACGCCGACAAGTTTCCAACGATCAGCGTCGCGACGCATCATCAGCTCGACGTTGCGATTATTCACGGATGCGGTCGCTCGCGCGCTGTCGCCTTCAGTTGTGACTTTCACAAGCGACGATACAGTGAGGAGCAACACGAAAAACGGCTTCGGCTCGGAGCTTGCCGCAAGCGTCTTGAGCTCGTTGCTGACCTCGTTGTGAATCGCTTGCTTCAACTGCGGCGAGGATGAAGAGACGACCTGGTCGACGGCCTGTTTGGTTGCCGCCGGCATCGCGAGGCCGAAACGCTCAGTGGTTTTCTGACTGACACGCCCCACCATGTTGCGGATGATTTCGTCGTCATCGATCAGGTTGGCGAGTTCGTCTGCGTTGTTGTGTTGTGCGGCGTCGACGAGCAACGCCAGCGAGTACTCCGGACTCGCTTGGAAGCGCCGCCACGAGAAGAAGCCGGCGAGCGCGACCACGACGATGCACGCGACAACGACCAGCGCGAGGATCGCAAGTATTCTCAGCCAGCGGCGACCACGCTTCGGTTGGCGGCGAGCTGCCGGTCCTGTAGCAGGATCAATGTTGACGACTATACGGCCCACAACTTAAACGTCTTCGACTGTTTCTACGCGCGTGTTAAGTCTTCCCTTCGCCAAACGAACCGACACGCCATCGCCTGGGTTTACAACAGCAGCGTCGCGCAAAGGTTTACCTGACGCATCCTGCGCGATCGCGTAGCCACGCTGCAACACAGCCAGCG
>DASXXL010000664.1:0-6251 GCA_036503085.1 Pyrinomonadaceae bacterium
CCTTGCGTCTCCCCATTACGCGCAGAAACGTTCGTCGACGATTGTCGGCAACACGTTTACGGGTGACGTTGTCAGCAGCAACGAAACCACGCGCGAGATCACCATCACTTACACCGATAAAGACACCAACAAAACGGAAACGTTTGTCGGCGTTCTGAAGCCGGGTTATCAAGTGAGATTGCGCGACGGCACTCAGCGTGACTTGCAGATGTCAGACATCAAGCCGGGCGTCCGCGTTAGGGTGCTTTACAAGGAGAAGTCGGACAATGTCGCCGGCCAAAAGGTGAAGTTTTCCGAGATCATCAGCCTGACATTTCTCGGCCGCGACGATTACACCAGTTTGCGTGAAGCATTGGATGTTCCGCTGTCTCTTCCGGTCACGCTCGCGCCGTCGAAAACACTGCCCGCCGCGAATCCACTGAAGCTCTACGTCGCGATTCAGGAACCCTCCCTGAAGCAGCGGGTAATCAAGTGGGCGGGCCAATGGAACAAGGAACAAGCTGCCAAATACGGCAGCGTAGAAATCGTGTCTGACTTGGACCAGTCGGATGTGGCCGCGGTTTTCTTTTGGGGCGAAGAGGACTCGCCCATATTGTTACCAATGCTTGCTTTGTACGGCGGCGACCTTCACCAACTGTTTCTCGCGACCGTGCATCTGGTGACGAAGGACAGCGATGGGGTTAAGGTGTTGTGGCAGAGCAGAACATTCGAAAGCCCCAAAAAGATCGAAGGCACGCAGGGCTTGATTGAGCGCGAACTCGAAAAGAGACTAAAAGCCAGAGGGAAGCAATAGCAGAAACAACGACGTTACCGCTGGTGAAAAGGGTTCGTTCCGGGATTGGTTGGAACGTATCGTCGTCACTGGCCGGACAATTCATCGGCTTCGTTCGCTCCGTCACGCTCGCGCGCATCCTCGCGCCCGAAGACTTCGGACTCTTCACCATGGCGTTGACGATCGTCTTCGCCGCGAACGCGCTCACCACGATCGGCTTAGACCGCACGATCATCGCGAACAAGTTTGAGACGCGCGATGAATTGAAACTTCAGCTCGACACGGTTTGGTCGGCGGAGTTGATTCGCAGTCTTATTGTCGCGCTGCTCGTATCGGTTTCCGCGTTTCCAACCGCCCGCTTCTACGGCCAGGCACAACTCAAGTTCATCATTCCGGTGCTCGCGTGTGCGAGTCTCGTGCAGGGTTTGCAAAACATCGGACTCGTGCTGTTGCGCAAGGAGATCAGTTTCGGCCGGATCTTCTGGTTTGAACTGGCCACAAATCTTAGCGGTGTCGTGTTGACGGTCGCGCTCGCGCTGGTGCTGCGCAACGTGTGGGCGCTCGTGTTCGGCATGTTACTGACGACGGCGATGGGAACAGTGCTGTCTTATGTCCTTCATCCGTATCGTCCGGGTTTGAAGTTTGACAGTGTCGCGCTTCGGCGCGCCGTCGATTTTGGAAAGTTCGCGATCGTGTTTGCGATCGCGTCGTACGTCAGTAACATGGCCGACAACATTACGGTCGGTCGTTTACTCGGAACTGCCGCACTCGGCAACTATTCACTCGCTTTCAATATCGCGAGCGCACCGATCGTGATCGTGATCTTTTCTGCGACTGCCGTGCTGCTGCCGGCGTATGCTGAGATCAACGCGCAGGATCCGGCGCAACTCGAGCCGGCTTTCATCAAAGCATTCAATCTCACGCTACTGATCATGTTCGCGATTGCGTTGCCGCTCTTTCTGTTCGCGGAGCAGATTGTGCGACTGCTGTTCGGTAGCCGCTGGACCACGGCCGGTTCTGTGCTCAGTATTCTGGCGCTGATCATCCCGCTGCGTGGGCTGACGCTGCTCGCGTCGACTGTTTTCTGGAGTGCGAACAGACCGCGAGCGTTGGCCATCGCCAGAACTGTCGAAGCGATCGTGTTCGTCGCTGCGCTGTATCCGTTGACGTCGGCTTTCGGACTGGCAGGAGTCGCCTGGGCCGGATTTATCGCTTATGCACTCGCGTGTCTGAACCGCGTCATCGCGCTGAACAAAATAATTCCGGGCATCAGGTCGAAGCTACTGCGTGTTTTGCTGCCGGCGCTGATCGTTTTAACGATCATGCTACTAGTCAGCGCCCTCACAAGCCGCTAAACTAGCGCCTCGTAACCCGTTTATGAACTCCTCGGCAAACCCGCTGATCAGCGTTGTAATGCCCGTTTACAACGCGCTCCCTTTTCTCGACGACAGCATCAGCAGCATTCTCCAGCAGACCTTTCGCGACTTCGAGTTCGTAATTCTTGACGACGCTTCGACTGATAACTCCACCGCACGTTTACGCGAGTGGGCCGCGCGCGACGCGCGCATACGGCTGCACGAAAGCCCTCGACAGCTCGGACTCTCCGGCAGCTCGAACGCCGTTGTCGCTTACGCGCGAGCGGCGATCGTCGCGCGCATGGACGCAGACGACATCGCGCATCCCGACCGGCTCCGGCGCCAGTGGGAAGTCATTCAGAGTAGTCCGGACATTGCGGTTGTCGGCTCGCTCTGCAACGGCATCGACGCGCGCGGACGAGAAGTGCGGCCGCGCGATCGCTGGCGGCTCGTGCGGCGCTCCGGTTACATTCCGTTTCCCCACGGCTCGGCGATGTTTCGTCGCGAAGTTTTCGATCGGATCGGTGGTTATGACGAGGCGGCCGCGGGCGGTGAAGATCAGGATCTGTTTTCGCGCATGGCCGCTCAGGGACGTGTCGTGACGCTGCCCGACATTTTGTACAGTTATCGTTATCACGCAAACAACGCGACGCTCTTCAATGGTCTGCGCGCGGTCCAGCAGAACCATTTGCAAAACGGCAACTCGCTCGCGGCGTACTACATGCTGGGCGCGATGCGATTGTGGGCCGGTCAACCGCCGATGCTGCTGGGACCGATGCTCAAACAGAAGTCTATTGGCTGGGGTGTGAAGAGCCTGATGATTTTGGGCTCGGCGTTGTGGGGACACGTCAGTCCGTTCACGCTCAAACTTTTTCTGCGTGGATCGATCAGAGTGCGCGACCTGCTCGCCAGCGTCACCGTGAAGGACGGCAAACCTTACGAATGGCGGTCGGAGTAGTCGTCGCGGGTCTTGTTGCACGTAGGTGCTTTAGTGACACCGGTGCTTGCAGTCTTTCTTGTCTTCTTTGGCGCGTCGTTCGCAAATTTTTCGTTCGTGCTTTAAGGGTATGAGATCGCAAGCGTCCTTTTTGATCTTGTAACGATCGGCGCAGCGATCGGTGCAGCGGTTGCCACCGTGACGAACTGCAAACGTAGTGGCGGGCAGTCCTGCCAACAAAGCCAGGACCAAAGCAGTCGAGCTCACGATGAGCCGCGCTTGTTTCATCTCATATCTCCTTTCAATGCCGGGCGGAAGGTTCCGAAAACAAGATCGAATAGTGGAGAGGTGACGCCGAAGCGAAGTTCCGGAGTCTTGTAATGGTGCAACAGGTGATACTTTCTGAGATACCGCATCAGCGGCAGACGGCTTCGTCCGTGGTGACACTGAAAATGAAGCCATTCGTAAGAGAAGTAACCGGCGGCCATGCCGATGAAAAGCCACGACGCCGCTCCCCAATTGCCTGTCGCCGCCCATGATAACAGCCAGTAAGCGGCGGCGATCGGTGTGCTCAGGAATAAGCTCGCGAAAATTCGGTCGCGCGCTTTTGGGTTTTCGTGATGGGAGAGATGCGCCTGGTAAAGGAGCTGACGACCGAAACGCGAGCGTGCGTGGTAATGAAAGATAAAGCGATGCAGGCCGTATTCGATAAAGCCCCAGCTCAGAAGTCCGGCGGCGAGTAACAGTAGAATTGTTGTCTTGGAGAACCCTGCACGCGCGGCCAGCAAACCAAGGCACAGCGACACCCCGGTGTAAAAATAAAGGGGAGCGAACTGCCTCCACGCCTTGCCTGCCACGTAACACCTCTGAAAATCAACTTGAGGTGGGAGTGTTGTTAGGATACGCGAGGTCGGGCGATCGTTGCCAGTGTTAGCAAGGGGCGGACGTGGCACATGAGTCGCGTGGCGGGATCAAAATAATGAGCACACTGTTTTCTTCGTACACACTGCGAGAGCTGACGCTCAAGAATCGCATCGTCGTTTCGCCGATGTGCCAATACTCGAGCGAGAACGGAATACCGACCGATTGGCATTTGGTTCATCTGGGAAGTCGTGCTGTGGGTGGCGCAGCGATGATCTTTGTCGAAGCGACCGCCGTGTCGCCCGAAGGTCGGATCTCGCCGGGCGACTCCGGTATCTGGTCTGACGCTCACGCCGAAGCGTTCAAGCGCATCACGGAATTCATCAAGTCACAAAACGCTGTGGCTGCGATTCAACTGGCGCACGCCGGGCGTAAAGCGTCGACTGATGTGCCGTGGCGCGGCGGCGGTTTTCTGCATGCGGATGAAGGTGGGTGGCAGACGATCGCTCCGAGCGCAATTGCTTTTCGGGAAACTGATGAGGCTCCGCGCGCGATGACGCGCGACGATATCGAAGAAGCGATCGCGCAGTTTGCGCATGCGACTCGACGCAGTGTTGCAGCGGGCTTTGAAGCCGTTGAGATTCACATGGCGCATGGTTATTTGCTGCACGAGTTCTTGTCGCCGTTGTCGAATCAGCGCACAGACGAGTACGGTGGTGGCCTGGAAGCGCGGGTGAGATTTCCGTTGCAGATTGCGCGTGCGGTGCGCGCGGAGTTTCCGCCGGGGCTGCCGGTGTTTGTGCGTATCTCAGCCACGGATTGGGTTGACGGCGGTTGGGACCTGCCACAATCAATTCAATTCGCGCGCTGGTTGAAAGCGGAAGGAGTCGATCTCGTCGACTGCTCGAGCGGTGGTCTCGTGCCGGGCGCGAAGATTCCGATCGCACCGGGTTATCAGGTTCCGTTTGCGGCCGCGATCCGCAAAGAAGCGGGCATCGCTACAGGCGCGGTTGGCTTAATCACAGAACCGGTCCAAGCTGAACAAATCATCTATCGAGGCGAAGCCGATCTCGTATTCCTGGCGCGCGCCATGCTGCGCGATCCCTATTGGCCGATCCACGCCGCCCGCGAACTTCACCTCAACCTCCCCCGCCCTCCGCAATACGGCCGCGCGTGGGATTGAGTAGTCTCCCCGGGCCACTTGACGACATGTCCCGTATCTGGGACACTGCCACGGTGAAGCTTGCTGCATTTCACCCGAAAGCATTAACTGTGATTAGAAGTTTTTCAAGAGATGTGCGACGGGAGATTGGTAAGGTCGTCTTTGATCTACAGGCAGGTGTGAAGCTTACAATGCCTTTGTCGCGGTCGATGCCAACAGTGGCGGTAGGCGCACACGAATTGCGCATCCGGGATCGATCGGGAATCTATCGTGTGTTTTATTACACCAAGCTCGCGAACTCAGTTTTGATCTTTCATGCTGTTACGAAGAAATCGCAGAAAACGCCGCAGCACGAGATTGCTTTAGCACGCGAAAGACTCAAGGAGATGCTCGATGAAGAAAGGTAAACCGGTCGTCGCCCGCAACGCTCGAGAACTCGCAAAGGTCTTGGGGCTTTCACCAGCGGACGGAATGGAAATCGAGTTCCGCAGCAACCTGAATGATAAAATCATTGAGGTTGTCACAAAGAAGGGATTAACGCATGCGGACGTAGCGCGACTCGCTCACACCTCACGTACTCGCGTCACAGCTATTCTGAACCGCAACACGCACGACATTTCGACCGATCTCATGTTGCGCGTCCTGGCATCCCTCGGCGTGCGGGCGAAACTGCAATTCAAGAGCGCCGCGTGATCGATAGCCTGCTGCTGCAACCCCAGCCCGTCAGCTCGTTACGTTAAAAGCTAAACCATAGTGTAACGTGCAAGTGCCGGCGCAGTATTGATTGCTATTGGACCCATGAACAACACGCCGATTTGGAGATACCTATCTCTTGCAAAATACGTTGACCTCCTTCGCAGTCGATCCCTGTATTTCCCGAAAGCCTCACGCTTTCAGGGTGAAACCGAAGGAAAATGGTGGGTCACGCTAATCTCTATCAAAACGCTCAACGCTGGAGTCAATCTCCGGCCAACACACACGTACTTGAGCAGTTGCTCGCCAGGGCTGGACACGATCAAGCAGCAATACTGCGAGAAATACATCAAACTCTATCTTCAGCCAATCAGTGGGTCGGAAACATTTTACGCATGGACCTCCGCGCTTATCCCGACAAGAGAAGAGAGTACCTGGAATCCGTTATTTCTAGTTGGAAGAAGTTCTACA
>DASXXL010000665.1:0-6196 GCA_036503085.1 Pyrinomonadaceae bacterium
GGAAGCCAGACGAAACGCTGTAACGGGTACCGTAATCCTCAAGGTAATCTTTGCGGCTTCGGGAAAGGTTACCAACATCGTAGTTGTGCAAGGTTTGCCGGATGGCTTGACTGAAAGGGCCATCGTGGCCGCGCGTAAGATCAAGTTCGTCCCGGCGACTAAAGAAGGCAAGTACGTTTCGATGTGGTTCCAACTCGAGTACAACTTCAATCTCTACTGACATGAAAACAAAACTCTCACTGCTCGCATTCGTCTCGATCCTGCTTACTTTTCTTCCGGCCTCGGCTCAACAAGGACCGGACTCCTGGAAACGTTACACCGTGCCGAAACAGGAGTTCTCGGTTGCGCTGCCGACGCTTCCGGCAATGACGTATTATCCGCCGTCGAAGGACAACCCCTGGCAGATCATGCTCGGAGCTTACGCGGACGGCGTGATCTATGTGGTCGAGGTTCATGAAAACATGCGCGGACAGCAGTCGTTGTCCGACTTCATCGCCGAACAGACCAAAAACTTCGAGTTGAACGATGTCACACAGAAGAACCTAGTGGTCAATGGACTCGCGGGTAAGGAATACTCGTTAAGCATTTGGAGGTCTCAGTTCTTCGCGGACCGAAACGCTTTCTATTGTTTTAGGGTCATTAACGCCGCCGTGGGCCACCCCGGAGCTCAGAAGTTTCTGTCTTCGATCGCCTTCGGCCAAAATCAGGAGGGCATTGCTGTAACAGAAGGTCCAGGAACTCCGTACCAGGAGGACACTGACCAAGTGCTATACACCGGAAAAGACGTTGATAAGAAAGCTCGTCTTGGGATGAAACCGGAACCCAGGTACACCGAGGCCGCGAGAGACAACCAGGTAACGGGAACTGTAGTGCTCAAAGTGGTGTTTACTTCAGCGGGTAACGTCAGCAACATTCGCATCGTTTCCGCTCTGCCTGACGGTCTCACCGAAAACGCCGTCGCGGCCGCGAAGAAGATCAAGTTCATCCCCGCCATGAAGGATGGTCACTACGTTTCGATGTGGATGCAACTCGAGTACAACTTCAATCTCTACTGATCACGCATGTCGCACCTGCTCGAAGTCAAAAATCTGCGTACCCACTTCCCGACTCGCGCGGGACTCGTGCGCGCCGTGGATGATGTTAGTTTTTATCTCGATCGCGGCGAGCTGCTCGGGCTCGTTGGTGAATCGGGTTGCGGGAAGTCAATGACCGCGCTGTCGATCATGCGTTTGATCTCGCCGCCGGGAAAGATCGTCGACGGCGAGATATTCTTCGACGGCAAAGACCTACTGAAACTCTCCGACGCCGAGATGCGCGAGATGCGCGGCGACGACATCGCGTTGATCTTTCAGGATCCGATGACGTCACTCAATCCGGTGTTCACTGTCGGCGAACAGATCGCCGAAGCGTTGCGCCTGCACCGCAAGATGTCGCACAAAGATGCGCGCGCGGCGACGATCGAAGCGATGCGCGAAGTGGCGATTCCCGATCCCGCGCGGCGCATCAACGATTATCCGCACCAGCTTTCGGGCGGCATGCGCCAGCGCGTCATGATCGCGATGGCGCTCGCGTGCAATCCCAAACTATTAATCGCCGACGAACCGACGACCGCGCTCGATGTGACGATCCAGGCGCAGATACTCGAGTTGCTGAACGAGCTGCGCAAGCAACGCGAGCTCGCGGTGTTGCTGATCACGCACGATCTCGGCGTTGTTGCGGAAGTCGCGGATCGGGTGGCGGTGATGTACACGGGCCGCATCGTCGAAGAGTCTCCGGTCGATGAACTGTTTGCGCGGCCGAAACATCCGTACACCGAAGGTCTGCTGCGTTCGGTGCCGAAGCTCACCGGCGACGACGTGATCAAAAAGGAGCGGCTCGAAACGATCGAAGGCGTGGTGCCGAGCCCGACTGATTTGCCGCCCGGTTGTCACTTCGCGCCGCGCTGCCCGCATCGCATGCCGCGTTGCACGGAAGGAGCGATTCCGCTTTATCAACTCGAAGGCGGCGTCGACGTGCGTTGTGTGCTTTACGATTTAGCCGCGGCGGTGACCGCCGATCATGTTGCCGAGCAGGAGCACCGTTGAAAATGAGCAACCTGGGAGCGCAGGCGTCTCGCCTGCATGGTTCGCGAGTGGCCCTCACCGCAAACATTGCGGGCGAGCCGCCCGCGGTCCCAGAGAAGCTCGTCAGCGTGCGCGGTTTGATGAAGCATTTTCCGGTTGAAGGTTCTGACGAAGTGGTCCGCGCGGTCGACGGTGTTTCGTTCGACATCTTCGCGGGCGAGACGTTGGGACTCGTCGGCGAATCGGGCTGCGGCAAGTCGACAGTCGGACGTTGTCTGCTGCGTTTGATCGAACCGACCGCGGGCCAGATCACTTTCGCCGGTCAGGACATACTCGCGCTGGACAAGAAACGTTTGCGACAACTGCGGCGCGAGATGCAGATCATCTTTCAGGACCCTTACGCTTCGCTGAATCCGCGCATGAAGATCGGCGACATCGTGGCCGAGCCGCTCGTGATTCACAACCAGGGCGGATCAAGACCAAGCGATCGTCGCGACGAAGTGGCGGGATTATTCAAGCGCGTCGGACTCGATCCGGATTACATGGATCGTTATCCGCACGAGTTCTCGGGCGGCCAGCGCCAACGCATCGGCGTCGCGCGCGCACTCGCATTGCATCCGAAGTTGATCGTCGCTGACGAACCCGTGTCGGCGTTGGATGTATCGGTGCAGGCGCAGGTCGTGAATCTCTTGCAGGAGTTGCAAGAGGAGTTCCAGCTCACGTACTTGTTTATCTCGCACGGGCTTGCCGTTGTCGAACACATCTCGACGCGTGTGGCGGTGATGTATCTCGGGCGCATTGTCGAGATCGCCGACGCTGCGGAGTTGTACGTGAAGCCGCTGCACCCGTACACGCAGGCTCTATTGTCTGCGATACCGATTCCGGATCCGCGGAAGAAGCGCGAACGAATCATTCTACAAGGCGACGTGCCGACGCCGATCAATCCGCCTTCAGGCTGCCGCTTTCGCACGCGCTGTCCGCTCGCGATCGAAGAGTGTGCGCACATCGATCCCGAGTTGCGCGAAGTATCGCCGGGCCATCACGTCGCGTGTATTCGCGTGCCGGGTTGGACCGAAGCGCCCGCTTCTGAGATATTGCCGGTGAAACTTTGATTTGCCGCAGGCCGTATCAACGAGTCCAACAAATAAGTAGTCGATACCTCTCATAGGAGAAAAAGAATGAGCGCTCCCCATGATCCTAACTTTGACCCCAACTTTCAGGCGCCGCCACCGCCACCAATGACGGACGCAGAGCCAACAGGCTCGCGCGCCACGGAATTACGACCGTTCGCTATTGCGGCGTTTGTGCTGGGCGTGATCTTCGCCGTCGGTGGCTTCGCGAAGTTTATCGCCGGCGGCATCGGCACGGGCGCAGCGCTCTGCTTTCTCGGCATCTTGTGGTTTGCGCTGAGCTTCATTCGCCGGCCGTACTTTCCCGATCCGGAGGGCCGGCTTTCGTGGTTCGAAAAGGTGACGGGAATCTTCTACGAACCCGCGCGCGTGTTTCGTAATCTGCGCGTGCATCCGTATTGGCTCGGCGCGCTGCTCACGATCTGGGTATTGACGACCATCTATTCGACCGCGTTCATTCAACGCATCACACCGGAGCGCATCGTCGATCACACCGTCGAAAAGATCTCGCAGATGGGACCACCGTTTGCCCCGCCGCCCGAAGCGATCGATAGGATTCGTAACGACCAACTGGACGCACTCAAGAATCCGGTGCAGCGTGTGGGCAGCGCCTTGAAGTCGTTGGTGGCAATATTTGTTTTTGGCACGCTCGGCGCGGGTATTTCATTGCTGCTGCTGCTGGTTTTTGGCGGGCGAGCGAATTTCTGGCAGGTGTTAGCGGTCACGTTCTATGCATCGCTGCCGGTAATCGCGATTCAAAAAATACTTGGGCTCGTGATTCTTTATTTGAAATCGCCCGACGATCTGCATCCAATTCTCAACCAGGAAACCACGCTGCAAGACAACCTCGGCATTCTGCTTTCGCCGGCGAACCATCCGGTGCTGTTCGTGATGGCGAGCTTCATCGGCATCACTTCATTTTACGGACTGTGGTTGCGCGCAAAAGGTTTGCACTACGGTTCGACGCGCGTGAGCAAAGGCGCAGGATGGGGCGTCTCGATTTGCTTGTGGGTGTTGTTGCTGCTGTTCGTGACAGTGATTACCGCGCTGTTCCCACAGTTTATTTCGTAACCGCTTACTCGTAGCGCAGCGATTCGATTGGATCGAGGCGGGCTGCTTTCCACGCGGGCCAGAGGCCGAAGATAAGGCCGATGCCGACGCTGGCGATCAGTCCGCCGACCGGCGCCCAAAGCGGCACGTACGACGGCAACAACAAGCGCAGCAGCAGCGTCATTCCCCAACCAATCGACAAGCCGACAATTCCACCAAGCCCAGTCAGCGTCGCGGCTTCAATCAAAAACTGCCACATGATGTCCGCGCGCCGCGCGCCGATGGCTTTGCGCACGCCGATCTCACGCGTGCGCTCGGTGACGGATACGAGCATGATGTTCATCACCCCGATACCGCCCACCATCAGACCTACCGAAGAGATCACCACCATCGCGATTGCGAGTCCGGCAGTGATCGAACGGAAGTTGTCGAGAATGCTTTCGGAGGTCTCCATGCCGAAGTTGTCGTTTGCCGCAAACGGCACCTGGCGGCGCACGCGCAGCATGCCGCGCACCTGGTCCTTGCCTTCCTCCATCATGCCGGGACGGGCCACCGCGAGAATGTAGATGTCGTCGGCGTTGGGTTTAAGTTTCTGCGCGACGTTGAACGGCAGGTATATGACGTTGTTCTGATCGTCGCTGCCGCCGCCGATGAGAAACTGTTCTCGTTTCTCGAGCACGCCGACTACGCGAAACTCGTCCGCGCCAATCTTGATCGTTTGGCCCACGGGTGAACCGACTTTGAAGAAGTCGTCGGCGACTTTCGAGCCCACTACGCAGACATTCTGGTTCGTGTCGTTTTCAGTGTCAGTGAAGAAGCGACCTTCGGAGATGACTTGCGTACCGGCTTTCTCGAAGTCGGGCAGCGTGCCCTGAAGCGCTACTTGGGCAGACGTCTTGCCGCCGCCCGATACTAGCAACTTGCCGCCAAAAAAGTTGTTCGTGATGTCGAGAAAGGGAACTGAAAGTTCAACCGCGGACAAGCTGCGCAGCGCGATCGCGTCGTCGTAAGTCAACTCTTTGCGCATTCGTTCTTCACGCGAGAGGCGCCCGATGTGAATGCCCGGGTTGTACTTGCTGATGTAGATCGAGCGCGTGCCGAACGACTCCACTTCGCGCGTAACGGAAACGTCGATGCCGCTGATGATCGAGGCGATCAGCATCACGGTGATGATGCCGATGACGACGCCGAAGACGGTCAGAAACGAGCGCAGTTTGTTCGCGAGCAGCGTCGCGAGGGCCATCTTCAAATTCTCATAAATGTCGCTTCGCAGGATTTTCATTAGTCAGCCCTCAACGCTTCAATCGGATCGAGTCGCGCTGCTTTCCACGCGGGAAAGATTCCCGAAGCTACGCCCGCGCCGCCTGAAGCAGCCAGCGCTCCCGCGATCGCGAGGATCGAAAGATACGTCGGAAAGAACCACGCGGTGATCAGAACGCCGATAATCCACGCCAGAAAGATTCCCACTGCACCGCCAATGGTGGCGAGTGTTACGGCCTCCACCAGAAACTGTTTGAGTATATCAACCTGCCGGGCGCCGAGAGACTTTCGAATGCCGATCTCTTTTGTGCGCTCCGTCACCGACACGAGCATGATGTTCATGATCACGATCGCGCCGACGACGAGTGCGATGCCCGGCACCGCGATCGCAACGATGAAGATCGTGCCGAAGAGACGATCGCGGAGTCCGGTGATCGCGTCGGGCGTCACGATGCCGAAATTGTCTTTCTCGTGCGGTTCGAGCTTGCGCCTCGTGCGCATCAGGAAGCGGCTCTCTTCGACTGCATCGTTGAAGGTGTCGTCGGTTTT
The DNA here is from genome assembly GCA_036503085.1 of Pyrinomonadaceae bacterium. Lineage (GTDB taxonomy): Bacteria > Acidobacteriota > Blastocatellia > Pyrinomonadales > Pyrinomonadaceae > PSRF01. Next base: position 6,053 of record DASXXL010000665.1, read on the forward strand.
CGCAGTGGCGATGAAGTAGAGCGAACGTTGCCGGATCAAGCTGCCGTAAGTAACCGAGTACGTCTTCAACGGAATGATAATGAAGTTGTCCTGCGGAATGCCGAAGACGGTCCCTTTCGCTGTTTCCACGCCAATCACGCGATA
>DASXXL010000666.1:0-10074 GCA_036503085.1 Pyrinomonadaceae bacterium
TTCTCCATGCCGCGATGTAGGTAACCGATGTCGCAGTCGAGATCGATTACGGTCTCGCCGTCGAGCTTGAGAATCACGCGCAACACGCCGTGCGTCGACGGGTGTTGCGGCCCCATGTTCAGCACCATTTCCGGGCTGTCGAGGAGCGTCTCTTGAGTTGTCGCGATTTCTACCTGATGCATATGAACTACCAAGCCATCCGCAGATTACGCAGAAATCTGTGTAATCTGTGGATGGTTTATACTACCGAGCCATTGGACGAGTTTGGCTTATAACAACCCGTCACACGCCACGGCTCAATCACTAATCCGATCTCATCCGCCGCGCCACTCGCCTTCTGCTGCACGAGCTTCAACACGATCGCATTCGCCGCGCTCGCTTTGTTCCACACGTTTCGCGGTTGCGCCGTATCAGTCAGAACAAACCCCGCTTCTTGCGCCGCGCCCGGCGTGTCGAACACTTTCGCGTTGTAATGCGTAGCGATCTCTTTCGGCGTCATTTGTCTTTCGGCATCACTTCTTTGCCGCCGCGAAAGATGTCGCGCATCATTCGCTCCTGCGGCACCGACAAAATCTCCAAACCGTACGCGCGACGCTGCTGCAACTGCTCCATCTGCACTTCGGTCATCTGCGGCAGGTGCTTCGCGGTCCACGCGTTCTCGACAAACTCGAGCGCATAGTCTTTGCGCATCGGATATCCGTCCCAATCGGGTGGCAACAGCAACCGCCGCAGATCCGGATGTCCGGTGAACGTGATTCCAAACAGATCGTAAACTTCGCGTTCCAGCCAGTTCGCCGCCGGCCAAACACTCGTGACGCTCTCAACGCTCTCGGCAGTCTTCACTTTCAAACGCACGCGCTCATTAGTCGTAATCGAAAACAGGTTGTAGACGACTTCAAACGGCGCTTCGACCTGGTCGGGATAGTGAACGCCGGTCAGGTCCGAGAGGTAATCGAAAGGAATCTCCGCGTCGTCTCGTAAGAAGAGACAAACATCGACGATTCGTTCGCCACCAACGCGCACCGACAGTTGACCAATAAACTCCGACGCCTCGCCGATCGCTTCGCCAAACTGCGCTTTCAGTTTCTTAACGAGGGGATGATTCGCCGCGTCCGTCGGTTTCGGACCTTCTTCTTTTTTCTTGACTGGAGGTTTGGGCGCGCCGGGAGCCGCTGCTGGTTTGTCCGCGGCCAGCGATTCTTTCACAGCGGCGACACGCGATTTCGCCTGTTCGACCATCGCCGCCTTTTCGGCATCGGCGCCGGCCAACTCTCCGGCCGGTGGAATCGCGGAGGGTGAGGGCGTCCCGGACGAGTCGGCTGGCGACTCGTCCGGTCGCATAGGTTCTTCGGAACCAGGCTGCTTCGTGTCGTCTGACATAGTGGCCTGTGGCGCGTCTACGACTACACTTCGACTAGCAGATAAAACAACGCGCGGGCTGCATTGTGCTGCTACAAAAGAGAAGAGCTTGAAATTCGGAAACGGATTATAGCAGAACTGGTGTAAATTCCGATCCACCGTGACCCGCGCGCCCGCCAACCGCACGTTGACGCTCTCCGACGAGGAGTTTGTGCGCTACAAAGAAGCGCTCGCAACGATCAACTCTCCTGTCCCGTTGGAGAAGATGCGCGATCGAATTTTCTGCCAGGACGTTTTTACTGCTTTACCGCACCTGCCCGATCGCTTTGTAGATCTGCTGTTCGCAGATCCCCCATACAACCTGACCAAGAGTTTCAACGATCGGCGCTTCAAGAAAACCTCCGTTGATCGATACGCGGAGTGGCTCGATTCGTGGCTCTCGCAAACCGTCAGGCTTTTGAAACCGATGGCGTCGATTTACATCTGCGGCGATTGGGAGTCTGGGGCCGCCATTCACCGCGTCGGCGAGAAGTATTTCATTCCGCGGAATCGCATCACGTGGGAACGCGAGAAAGGCCGCGGTGCGAAGTCAAACTGGAAGAAGTGTGCGGAAGACATCTGGTTCTTTACTGTTTCCGACGATTATTACTTCGACGTCGAAGCGGTGCGCTTGAAGCGACAAGTAATCGCGCCCTACACCGATCCGAACGGCGCACCCAAGGATTGGATCGACTCCGACGACGGCCGCTTCCGGCTCACGCATCCGTCGAATCTGTGGACTGACCTTACCGTTCCTTATTGGTCGATGCCCGAGAATACCGATCATCCGACGCAAAAGCCTGAGAAGCTCCTCGCGAAGATCATCCTCGCCAGTTCGAAGCGCGGCGATCTCGTCTTCGATCCGTTCAACGGTTCCGGCACGACGACCGTCGTCGCTAAAAAGCTCGGACGTCATTACCTCGGCGTGGAAAGCGATGAGACCTTTTGCTGCTACGCGCAGAAGCGCCTCGATTTGGCGGATCAAGACGCGACGATTCAGGGTTACGCAGACGGAGTGTTTTGGGAACGGAACACCTTCTCGCGTCAGAACCGTAAGCGAGGCACGAACCACGACTAAGCCGCGCGAAGCACGCGATTACTGAATCCCGAAAACGACGTTGTTGCTCCGGTTAGTTCCGACTGTGAGATTTAACGTGAGATCTCCATGTAGCGTCGCATCTTCCGGTAAGCGTACGACAATGCTGACTACCGCCGATTGAGTGCCCGGCATGGCGCCGAGGTACTCGACCGGCAACTGGTAATGCACGCCCTGCGCACTGACGGCCGTAACGATAAGGCTCGTGATCGGCGTCAGAGGATCGACGTTCGCGGCAAACAACATCACGCGCGTGCGCTGGTCTGTGCTCAGGTTGAACGAAGACAGCGGAAAAGGCTCGCGCGTCATTAACGGCGACTGCACAACCATTGCCCGTCCGGTGGCGGAATCGGTAAGAAGCACCGGTGGTGGCGGCGGTGGCGGAGTTGTTTGCGTACCTGCCGTGGTGAAACTCCAGACTGGACCATTCGCCGTCTGATTCGCCATCGTCCTGCTCACAACTCGCCAGAAGTAAGTGGTTCCAGGCTGAAGCGTGGTTTGCAGCTTGTAAGTTTCCTTCACACCGTCATCAACCGAGCCGGTCACCAGCAGCGGATCGCCCGGCTGTGCTCCACTCTGACTCGTCGTCGCGTTGGAAACCAGCAGCGGCGGGTTCGACGAAGTGCCAAAAAAGATGTCGTACTTATGCGCCCATGGTCCACCTTCCCATTCGAGCGTGAGCGTCGTTGACTGACCGGTCGACCCGTTCAGCGGCGCTAAGTACGTCGGCGGGTCCGGCGGCAGCGGCACAAACGGCTGGTTCTCGGTTGTTGAATTCCACTTCCGCTCGAACTGGTCCACGAACCACTGGAAGAACCACGCCTTCGTCGTGAAGTAATTGTGCTCGAGTTGCGAGTTCGACGATGGCCCGGTCCAGTTCGAAGAGCCGAAGATCGTCATGCCTTTGCCGTAGAGCAGCACAGACTTCTGGTGGTTCAGGCCGAGATGCTTTCGCATCCTGATTTGCACGCCGGCCATGAACATCCGATCCACATTCCACGAGTCCCACTGGCGAGCAGGATTGCGGTATTCGTCTGGCTCGTGAATCAGACGCACAGGTATCCCTCTTTTCACCGCCGCGATGGTCGTGTCCGTGTAGCCGGAGTTGGTGATGCGATACATGATGACGTCGATCTTCTTCGTTTCGGCGTTCATGTTCTGCTGCGTGCGGAGCAGGTAGTCCTGACTGCTATCGACGCTCGGCGGGAAGTTCAGCTCGGGATTGATCGGAAACACCGGATACCTACGAGTCAGCGGGCCAGTGATGTTTGCGTAGTTGTCGAAGAGCTTGGTGTCGGTCCAGACGTCGTCGTACTTGGTTTTGAAACTGTTCACTAAAGACGGGTCGTTCGTAAAGTAGATTCCTTCGTCGATATAGTTCGAATTCGGCGCGTCGGGAACGAAGAAGTTGCTGGAATAATTCGCGCCGCTGAATTCGAGCTCGTTCTGTCCGACAAACAGCATCATCTTCCAATGCACTATGCCGTCGCCGATCTTGAAGCGCATCGGAATGCCCGCTGCTTTTAGCATGTCAAGCACCTCTGCGTTACCGGCGTAGGTCGGATTCGCGCGCGGATCGACGATGACGCGGACAGGCACGCCGGCTTTGAACTTGTTTACCAGCTTAATCGCGTAGGAAGAATCCTGCATGAACCAGAACGCCACGTCGATGCCTTGAGTCTCGGCATCGATCAGTTGCCACAACGGCGTGCGGCAGTCTTCGAACGCTGGGTCGCACAAACGTTCCTGCGCAACTGTGCTCACCGCCGGGAAGATGAGTACGGCGAGGACGAAGAGAAATGGCAGCTTCAGGACACGCATAGCTAAGTGACCGAAACGTACGGGGGTCGTGCGTTCGAACAGATAAGTGGGTCTTGAAAGAGGGAGGCCGCATTATAGCAGGACAAGATTCAATGTACACGCGAAATGTCCCGGGGAGCGCAGGCGTCTCGCCTGCAAGGCTGCTATAGGAGAGCTCGGGGGCGTTGCAGGCGAGACGCCTGCGGTCCCAGGTAAATCCCAGGTAATCAGAGCAGCACCTGAGAACTCACCAGCTTGACGGTTCTGCGCATGGCCCCTATCATGGCTTGTTTGAAAAATGCAGTCTGTCTTGTCTATGAAGACTGCTGAAGAGAGAGTCGAAACAGAGAGCAATGAAACCAGGAATTCACCCGGAATACGTCGAAATCAACGTTACCTGCGCCTGCGGCGAGACGTTCAAGACCCGCTCCACCAAGAAGGGCGACCTGCACGTGGAAATTTGTTCCGCATGCCACCCGTTCTTCACCGGTAAGCAGAAGCTGGTCGACACCGCGGGACGCGTCGATCGCTTCAATAAGCGTTACGGCCGCAAAACCGAAGGCGCTGCGACCGCGAAGTAACCCTGAACCGATGGGTTTGCGCAACCAACATTAGCAATCACAAACTGAAGCCGGCGTGATTTGGTCGGTCGCTCAAGGTGCACTCAACCGGAGGAGCGACTTTCCTGAACATAGCCGGCCTTTTCGTATTTGAAGTTATGAGTACACCCGAACGAGATCTAATTGTCGGCGGCCAGGCAGTGATCGAGGGCGTGATGATGCGCACTCCGAACGCCTACGCCATCGCCGTGCGTAAAGCCGACGGCACGATCGTCAACACGGCCGCGCGCCTGCCGAAATGGAGCGACACGTATCCGGTGCTCAAATGGCCGGTGGTGCGCGGCGGCGCGGTGCTCGTTCAGTCGATGAGCCTGGGAATCAAGGCGCTCAATTATTCGGCGAACGAGGCGTTTGCGGAGCTTGAAGACGCGAAAGCCACGGAAGTGAAGGTCGCGCTTTCACCAGCGGTGATCGAAGGCGAAGGAGACTTTGCGGGTTTGACTGGCGCGGTGCCAGGTTTGTTTCCCGTGCCGACGAAGAAGCGATCACGCGACGAGTTGAAGAAAGGAACGACGGCAGCGGCAGCGGGCTCGATCGTCTTCGCGCTGATCTTTCAGATCCTGCTTTTCGTTGCGGCGCCGTTGTTGTTGACGAACGCGTTGTTCATCGCAGCGGGTTGGGCCACAGCGCCGGCAGTTGCGACGAGCACTGCGGCTCCGGGCGCTGTCGGTGACAGCGCTGCAAACAGTTCAACTCCTGCAACATCGGTCGGCGAACAGTCGTCAGGCTCGTGGCTTACGGGAGCGTGGTCCACCGTGCGTACCTATTTACACCCGGTGCGGCCTTCAGTCGCTTTCAACCTCGTCGACGGCGTGATCCGCATGACGTTCTTTCTGATCATGATCTTCAGCTTCTCACTCGTGAAAGACATCAAACGCGTCTTCGAGTATCACGGCGCGGAACACAAGACCGTGTTCACGTGGGAAGCCGGACTGCCGCTAACTGTGGAAAACGCGCGGCGACAACCGCGACAGCATCCGCGTTGCGGCACGAGCTTTCTGATGGTCGTGATGCTCGTGGCGATCATTCTGTTCTCGCTGATCAAGTTTGATTCGTTGTGGCTGAACTTCCTGATCCGCATCGCGCTCATGCCCGTCGTCGCCGGTCTGTCGTATGAGATCATTCGCTTGTCTGCGAAGCGAGAGAGCAGTTGGTTTTTTAAGCTGATGACGCTGCCTGGTGTGTGGCTGCAAAACATCACCACGCAGGAACCGGACGATCAACAACTCGAAGTGGCGATCGAAGCGTTGAAGGAGTCGCTCAAGCTGGAGCCGCAAACCGCGCAAGCTGCGCCGGCGCCGTTATCGTGATGATCTGATGCCCGTGAGGATCGAATGTTAGACAAACTCGAACAGATTGCCGCCCGTTACGAAGAGTTGACGCAGGAGCTTTCCTCGCCTGAGTTGCTCGCCAATCCATCCGCCTACGCGAAAGCCGCGAAACAACACCGCACGCTCGAAGAGGTCGTGCAAAAGTATCACGCGTGGAAGGGACTGAACGAAGAGCTCAGCGGCACGCGCGAACTGCTCGAGACGGCCGACGACGAAGAAATGCGCGAGATGGCGCGCGTTGAGCTCGACGCTTTGCAAGCGCGGCTTGAAGAGAATGAAAAGGAACTCCGGCTGCTGTTGATTCCGACCGATCCGAACGACGAGAAGAACGTCATTCTCGAAATCCGCGCGGGTACCGGCGGCGATGAAGCGACGCTCTTCGCCGCGGAGATGGTGCGCATGTATGCGCGCTATTCGGAAAAGCAGCGCTGGCGTTTTGAAGTACTGGAAGCCTCGGAGTCGGGCATCGGTGGTCTTAAAGAAGCGATCGTTTTGATCGAAGGCGATAAAGTTTATTCCAAGCTCAAGCACGAGTCGGGCGTGCATCGCGTGCAGCGTGTGCCGCAGACCGAAGCGAGTGGAAGAATTCATACTTCGGCGGTGACGGTGGCTGTGTTGCCCGAAGCGGAAGAAGTCGACGTGAAGATCGATCCGAAAGACTTGCGCATCGATACGTTCTGTTCGTCTGGTCCAGGCGGGCAGTCGGTGAACACAACGTACTCCGCGGTGCGGTTGACGCACTTGCCGACGGGCGTCGTCGTTTCGATGCAGGACGAGAAGTCGCAGATCAAGAACCGTGAAAAAGCGATGCGCGTTTTGCGTGCGCGTTTGCAGGAGATCGAGGAGCAGAAGCAACACGAAGCACTCGCGAGTGAGCGCCGCTCGATGGTTGGCTCCGGCGATCGTTCCGAAAAAATTCGCACCTACAATTTCAAAGAGAACCGTGTCACCGATCACCGCATCGGCCTGACGATTCACCAACTCGACCTCGTGATGGAAGGAAACCTCGATCCGTTCATCGACGCGCTCGTCGCTCACTACCAGGCGGAGAAGTTGAAGACCGAAGCCGTCGCCGCTTAGATTAAAGGCGCGATGCTCAACGAAACTCACGTCCTTCTCATCCGGCACGGCCAGTCGGAAGGAAACGCCGCACGCCGTTTTGGCGGTCACACTGCCACGCCGCTCTCGCCGCGCGGACGCAAACAGGCGCAAGCAACCGCGCGCGCTCTCGTAAATGAAGGCATAACCGCGATCTACTCGAGCGACCTTGCGCGCGCGATGGAGACTGCGCAATCGCTCGCGAAGTTGACGGGTTTACCGGTCAATGCGACCAGCGCGTTTCGCGAACGCAGTGTCGGTGTCATGGAAGGTTTGACGTTTGAAGACGCTGCGCAACAACATCCGGACGAGTACGCCGCGCTGCTGCGACGCGACTTCGAACACGTGTTAACCGGTGGTGAGAGTTATCGCCAACTACTCGATCGTGCGTGGCAAAAACTCGACGAGATCATCGAGCGACATCGCGGCGGGAAGATTGCGGTCTTCAGTCACACCGGCACGATCTGCATCCTCGCGCTACACCTCATGGGCGCGCTCGACGCACCCGAGTTGAAGCCCGTCTGGATCAGCAACGCGAACTGCGCAATCACGAGATTTGAGTTGCGCGACGACGGCTTCGTCCGCGTGCTGACAATTAACGACACTCGACACCTGTCAGGAACGTAGTACCACAAAGAAGCACAAGAAGCACAAAGGACTTGCTAAAACACTTGCGCTTTTTGTGCTTCTTTGTGGCTCTAGCGCCTTACTGTTTCAAACGGCGGGTGATGCCGTTCTTCACGCGCCAATAGCCTTCGGCGATGGGTTTCGGCACGATGGTGTTGTTGACGAACCAACTCGCTTCGAGTGAGTCCTTCCAGCGATCGAGCATTGTTTGGTCTAACTTCAAGATGCCTTCGCGCGTGACGCCGTCGGGTGGCGGGACGAAGGTCGCGATCTTGTCGTAAATACGCGCGCGATCATTTCCTTCAACTCGCGCCAGCAGGTGCCACAACGTGAGCGTGTCGCGCGCGCGCGCCTCACTTAACATCACGTCCAGCGCGCCAGCCTTCGCGGCCGCGTCGTTGTTGAAATCGACCGTTTCGAGCGCCGAACGAAACGACGCCGGTGCGTCTACAAAATAAGGCGTGCCTGGTCCAACTCCCGGCCGCGTCTCACACGCCGCATCAGCCGGCACCATCGACTCGCGATCTTTCAACTCCAGCGCCACCCAACCTGCCGTGACGCGCAACACGCCCGCGCCGTGATCGTCAACCTCCAGCGTGTAAGCACAACCGAGATCCGCAGCCACCGCTGACGGCGTGTCGACAAAGAACAGTCGCGGCGGCGCCCAAATCGTCGCACTCAACTTCCCGCGCGCGAGCTCGAGACGATGTTCTGTCGGCTCAGTTTCAACCAAACGCACGCGCGTGTTTTCACCAATGTTGACCTGACCGATCGAACTGACCGCGATCTGCGCGCGCGAACTTCCATCCGTCTCCAACCATTCTCCAACACCCAACTGACCGCGCGCGCCGATCCGTTTCTCACCGATCCGCGGCGCACCGTTCAGGCTTTGCACTTGCCACGAACCCTTCGGTAAATCGTTCTTAAATCCCCTGGTCCAAAACCACCAAACTCCTAACCCGCCGACAACCAGCAGCACCGCGGCAACAGCTGCAGCACGCGCTTGCCACCATGGCTTAACCACCAACGCTGAGTTCTGTTTCGCAGAACCGACCGACGCTTCAATCTCCGACCAAAGCATTTCCGGCGCAGGCACCAGCGGCAACTGTTCCGCCAACCTGATCCCCAACTTGATCTCTTCAAACTCCCGCCGGCACTTCGCACACGCAATCACGTGCTCTGCAAACTGCCTCGACTCTTCAGCAGATAACTCTCCCTGGCAGTAAGCGGAAATGTCTTTAGTCACATGCCTCGAAAACATCATCACTCTCCGTAAAACTTCACGAGCCAAAACTCAGTCGCCCCACGCGGCGGAATTATTCAAATGCGCGAGCCGCTTCGCTAACTGGCTGTGCCCGCGATTAAGCCGCGAAGCCACCGTGCCTTTCGAACAATTCATCACGCTCGCAATTTCTTCGTAAGACAAGCCCTCGATGTACTTCAACAAAATCGGCAAACGAAACTTCGGCTTCAACTCCGCAATCGCCTGTTGCACTGCCTCGGCAACTTCGAGCCGCGCAAACCGCTGCTCCTGTGGTTTCTTTTCGCTCTGGTGTGTCATCGCCACGGTCTCACCCCACGGCAGCCAACGCTTGCGCCGCCGCCGTTCGTCGAGACATGCGTTGACCACGAGCCGGTAAAGCCAGGTCGTAAACTCCGAGTCGCCGCGAAACTGGCGAATGGCCGTGAACAACTTCAGAAAGATCTGTTGGGTGACGTCGTCAGCGACGGCGCGGTCGCCGCCGGCAGAGTAGACGGCAATCGAGAAGACCTTGTCTTTGTAAGTCTCGAAAAGGAGCTGAAAGGCGTCGCGGTCGCCCTGTTGGCAGGCTTCGATTACTGCTCCGTCGATAAGTTTTTGGGCCATCACCGCGCGCTGCTCCATCGCTTCACCAACTCTTAGACGAACCCGACGGCGCATTTCTTCCCAGGCAAAAAGGAAAGGGATAAAAAACCGAAGGGAAGCGGATTTTACCCGCTTCCCTCGTACGTTCGATATCTCAGTTGTTGGTTGTCGCGTTCGCTACTAGCCGCGCGTGACGTGCACCAACATCTCGGTGCCGGACTCGATCTTCAACTCCTTGCTTCCCTGCACCGCCAGCGA
>DASXXL010000667.1:0-3465 GCA_036503085.1 Pyrinomonadaceae bacterium
GCGATGCCGCGCGCTTTCAAAATGTAAAGACCGCGATTGCGTTCGCCGTTCGACTCGATGTTCTTCACGAGTAACCACGCGTCCATCAACGACGACACGCCGACTTCCGAGTCTTCGATCTCGCTCGTAGCGCCGGTGAGAGTGGTGAACATCGCCGTGATCTGCTGGGTCTTGAGAAAGTCGATCAAGCGCGTGAGCATCGACTTCGTCTCGATCGCGTCGCCGACGGCGAGGAAGTTTGAGATCGGATCGACGATCACGACGTCCGGCTTATAGTCGGTGATCGCTTTATGAATCAGGGCGAGGTGTACTTCGAGACCGAAGTTTGAAGGCCGCGAATTTTGGAATTTCAACAGGCCCTGCTTCACGAACGGCTCGAGCTCGACACCGATCGAGCGCATATTGCGAATGATCTGGTCCTGCGATTCCTCGAACGCGAAGAAGAGCGCGCGCTCGCCGCGTTTGCAGGCCGCATGGACGAAGTTGGCCGCGATCGTGCTCTTGCCGGTGCCGGCCGTGCCCGAAACGAGAATTGAACTGCCGCGATAGAAACCTTTGCCGTCGAGCATGTGATCGAGCCGAGCGTTGCCACTGGAGATTCGCTCCGTCGACGCTTTGTGGTTCAAACCGATGGATGTAATCGGCAAAACCGAGAAGCCCTTCTCGTCGATAAAGAACGGATACTCATTTGTCCCGTGCGAAGTGCCGCGGTATTTAATGATGCGCAGACGGCGCGTGGAGATCTGGTTGTCGACGCGGTTGTCGAGCAGGATCACGCAGTCCGCAACGTACTCTTCGAGACCGTAGCGCGTGAGCGTGCCTTCGCCGCGTTCGCCGGTGATGACCGCCGTGACTCCTTTTTCTTTCAACCAGCGGAACAGGCGGCGCAATTCAGCCCGCACGATTGCTTCACTGGGCAACGCCGAAAAGAGTGCTTCGAGGGTGTCGAGCACGACCCGCTTCGCGCCGATCTGATCGATGGCATAACCGAGACGAAGAAACAGTCCTTCGAGATCGTACTCGCCGGTTTCCTCAATCTCGGAGCGTTCGATGAAGACGTAATCGATTAGCAGCTTCTTGTCGTCGATAAGTTTTTTGAGATCGAAGCCGAGCGAGGCGACGTTAGTTATGATTTCCTCGCCGCTTTCCTCAAACGACATGAACACGCCGGGTTCGTTGTAGATTGTGGCGCCGCGGAAGAGAAACTCCAGGGCAAAGAGTGTTTTGCCCGCGCCGGCGCTGCCGCAGACGAGAGTGGGACGACCAGCCGGGAGTCCGCCGCCTGTAATCTCATCGAAGCCGGGAATACCGGTTAGTTCTTTCTGTAGACCGGCGGTGTTATTCGAGCGGTTACGACGGTTCGTTTTGCTCAATCAAAAACGCTCCTGCGCTGGCACACGCGTGCCAGTCGTGATTTTGGGGAACAAAAAGGCGGGGGTGCCGCGAATTTATAACACACCTTGGGTTTTTCGCGGAAGTTCTGCTTGGCAGTGCCCCACTTGAACTTGTCCTTACGTGGGACCGCAGGCGTCTCGTCTGCAAGGCTGCGACTAAGGATGCTCTCTGCAATGCGTTTGCAGGCGAGACGCCTGCGGTCCCAGGTAATTAGGGCACTACTCGGCCTTGCTCAGAGCGCAATGCCCCACGGGCCGTCGCCAGCTTTTACGGTGGCGATTACTTTGTTGGTTGCAGTGTCAACGACGGAGATGTCGTTCGAGAGACCGTTCGCGGTGTAGAGCTTTCGCCCGTCCGGCGTTAAGGCGAGTCCCCACGGCCGCTGTCCGACGGGAATCAACGTCATGACTGACAGCGAGTCGCCATCGATCACGGCCACACTGTTTCCCCGCCCCGTTGCCACATAAACGCGCTTGCCGTCCGGCGAAACAACCACACCTTTCGGCTTCAACTGCTCGGCGCCGTCGACGTGCGGCAAGTCGATCGTTTTGATCACGCGATGGCCGTTCGTATCAATCACTGAAACGGCGTTGCCGTTCTCGGCCGTGACATACGCGCGCGAACCATCCGCGGTGAACACCGCTTCGCGCGGACGCGCGCGGACGAGAAACGTGCTGACCACTTGATCCGTTTGCGTGTCGATCACCGACACACTGCTGCTGCTTTCGGAAGTGATGTAGACCCAACGACCGTCGGGACTGATCGCGGCGCCTTCTGGTTCGAGTCCGACGGGCATCTTTGCGATTACGCGGTTCGCTTTGACGTCGGTGATCGAAGCGGTGCCGGCGTCTTCATTGGCGATATAGAGCTTCGCGGAAGCTTTGTCGATCGCGAAGTTTTCGGGGTCGGTGCCGGCTTCGTACTTGGCGATGATGTTTCCGTTCGCGTCGATCTCGGCGATCTTGTCTTCGCCGTGAGCCTCGTTCGAGGGATAACTGATCGCGACCCAGATCTTTTGGCGATCGTCGCTGAGGCGAATGCCGCGCAGGCGACCGCCGACTTTGATCGTCGAGTAGACGCGATCGGTGCTCGTGTCGATCACGGTTATCGTGCCGTCTTTCTCGTTGGTGACGTAGGCGAACGGCCCGTTTGACCTAAAACCACAGCCAGCTACGGCCAAAAGGAAAGGGATTAAAAAAAGCTTTTTCATGTTAGGGGCGCCAACTCATCAACATCGCACTTCAACTGCGGACGGGAGGGATCAGACAGATCGAGTTGGTCCCAGGGAATGCGATGACCTCCCCGCCGCACGTGCAGCGTGCGCAGGATCGCGCGGCCGATGCGCCACACCGACAGACGCTCCAGAACCCCATAACTCCCGATCAGAAACTCGGTGACGAAACAATCGCCGCGGTTGTTGAGCTGCGCGCGCACTTCCTCCAGTCGCCCGACCGGCTGCCCGTTCAGCGCAAACACGCGCTTTCCAAGCAACAACTCCAGATGTACTTCCTGCCGCTTCATCTACGCGCCCGGGATCTTTCCGATCACTTTCTTACGCAGCGACAACTCCCACTCCAACGCCGGCGTCTTCTCCGCCTCCACATCAGCGTTCACAGTGTTCACTCCAACCTTGAGCTTCCCCCACGGAATGCGAAACGGATCGGGTGAGATGTTCCACCGCCTCATCCAGCGCGCGATCCGCCTTCCCAGCCGAACACTCAACCGATTCATTAACGTGGTGACACCCAGCTCGATGTACGCCACGCGCGGCGCGCGATCCGGCTCCAGTACGAGAACGATCCCATCGACGCGTCCCATCCGCCGCTTCACGCGATCGTCAACCTGCTTGTCCAGACAATCCCTGACGAGCTCCATCAACCGCCTCCAAAGATTTGCAGTGGAATAGTCACCACCGCAAGCACAAACGCGAGCCCGATAATCGACAATACCACCGCATTCGAAAACCAGCTATTGCGATAGACGCGCACGTAGCTGTAATCGTTCATCAAAAACAGAAACGGCACGATCGAGACGGGCAGTGTCGCCGCCGTCGCCGCCATCGAGAACACC
>DASXXL010000668.1:0-10833 GCA_036503085.1 Pyrinomonadaceae bacterium
GTGTCCAGCACCTTCGTCAGAAACGCCCAACGATCCGCGATCTCGTCGATGATCTTTGAGGTTGGCTTGCCGGCGCCGTGGCCGGCTTTCGTTTCGATCCGGATCAGAATCGGCGCATCACCAGCCTGTGCCGCTTGCAGCGTAGCGGCGAATTTAAAACTGTGTCCCGGCCAAACGCGATCGTCGTGATCCGCGGTCGTGATCATCGTCGGCGGATACGACGTGCCCGGCTTGATATTGTGCAACGGCGAATACGCGTACAGCGCCTTGAAGTCGTCCGCATTGTCTGACGAGCCATAATCGGAAACCCAGGCCCAACCAATCGTGAACTTCTGAAACCGCAGCATGTCCATCACACCGACCGCCGGTATCGCCGCGCCAAACAAATCCGGACGTTGCGTCAAAGCCGCGCCAACCAACAACCCGCCATTGCTCCCACCACCGATCGCGAGCTTCGGCGTCGACGTGTACTTGTTCGCAATCAACCACTCCGCCGCGGCGATGAAATCATCAAACACGTTCTGTTTTTTCAACTTCATGCCGGCCTGGTGCCACTCTTCACCATACTCGCCGCCGCCGCGCAAACTCGGCTGCGCGTAAACGCCGCCCATCTCCATCCACACGAGATTGCCAACCGAAAACGCCGGCGTCAACGAGATATTGAAACCGCCGTAGCCGTAAAGATAAGTCGGGTTGTTGCCATCGAGCTTCAACCCCTTCTTGTGCGTGATGAACATCGGCACCTTCGTGCCGTCTTTGCTCGTATAGAAAATCTGCTTCGTTTCGAAGTCGGAAGGATTGAACTCGACTTTCGGCTGGCGAAAGATCGTGCTCTTGCCGGTGGTGAAGTCGTAACGATAGATCGTCGGCGGCGTGGTGAAGCCGGTGAACGAATAGAACGTCTCTTTGTCCGTGGCCTTGCCGCCGAAACCCTCAGCCGTGCCGATGTCGGGAAAGGCGATCTCGTTCACGAACTTGCCCGTCGTGTCGTAGATCTTCACCTGCGTGTACGCGTCTTTGAGATAATTCAAAACGAATTTGTGATTGACGAAGCTGGTGCCTTGCAGCGTCTCTTTGCTCTCCGGTACGACGACTTTCCAATTCGCGCGCTCCGGCTTCGCGACGTCGATCTCGATCACTTTGCCTCGCGGCGCGTCTAAGTCAGTCTGGAACCAGAAGTGCGAGCCTTCGTTACCGACGAACGTGTAAGCCGCGTCGAACTCGTCGAGCAGCTTCACGACCGGCGCGCCTTTGGCTTTGAGATCCTTGTAGTAGACGCGGCTCTTCACGTCGGTGCCCTGAGAGACGTTGATGATCAGGTAGTTGCCGTCTTCAGTAACCGTACCGCCTAACAACCACTCCTTTTGATCTGGCCGTTCGTAAACGAGAACGTCTTCGGCCTGCGGCGTACCAAGGTGGTGGTAGTAAATTTTTTGAAAATAGTTCGTCGCTTTGAGCGCATCCGCTTTTGGCTCGTCGTAGCGGCTGTAAAAGAAGCCTTTGCCGTCGCGCGTCCATGAGACGCCGGAAAACTTCACCCATTTGAGATCGTCCGAAAGATCTTTGCTCGTCGCGACGTCGCGAACTTTCCACTCCTGCCAATCCGATCCTGACGCCGAAAGACTGTAAGCCAGCAGCTTGCCGTCAGGACTCACCTGCAAACCCGACACCGCTACCGTGCCATCGGCCGACAACGTGTTCGGATCGAGCACCATCTGCGGCGGCGCATCGAGCGCGTTGACGGTGTAGAGCACCGACTGATTCTGCAAGCCGCTGTTGCGCGAGTAGAAATAGCGATTGCCTTCTTTGAAAGGGACGCCATACTTCTCGAAGTTCCACAACTTCGTGAGCCGTTCCCTGATCGCCGCGCGTTGCGGAATCGAGTTCAGAAAGCTAAACGTCAACTTGTTTTCGGCCTCGACCCACTGTCGTGTTTCTTCGGAGTCGAGGTCTTCGAGCCAGCGATACGGATCGGCGACTTTCACACCGTGATAAATGTCGACCTGATCGCTCTTTCTGGCCGGGGGATAGTCATAGTGTTTGGTCATAAATATCGTTGTTGCAAAGAGGCACACGACGGCAGTAATACGGGTGAGTGGGGTAAGCAACATGAAAACGCTCCCTTTCAGATTCGATGGCAACGCAGGTATGGTATCCACGTGAGAGTATACAATATTTGGAACGACACGCGGGATGGGGCGTTCTCTGTTAATGCTGCATTGCTCACTGTGCTGTGATGAAAATTCTGCTGCTTTTATTTTTTTGCGTCCCCGTAGTCGCGCAATCGACGAGACAACCCACTGTCAAGTCAGAACTGTGTACCCGGGAAAACGCACTCCGGATCGTCAATGAACAGATCGCCGCCGCGAAAACAATCGACGACCCGGTGCGACGAATCAGTCTCACGTTGCGCGCAGCCGATCTGCTGTGGAGCTATCAAACAGACAAATCGCGCGCGGCGTTCATCGATGCGTTCCAGCTCGCGAAGCAGAGTTTCGATCCGCAACACGACGCGCCCAAACGTGCCGGCGTCGGATTGATGGTCGAAACTCCCGACCAGCGTTACATGGTGATCAGAGCAATCGCCAAACGTGATCCGCCGTGGGCGCGAAAACTGACAGATGAGCTTTTGAAGGAAGAACGTGAAGCCGCTAACAACGCGTCTGCTGGCCCAAACACAGCCGCCGATCAACGAAGATCGCAAAGGCTACTCGAGACAGCGATGTCGCTGCTCCCCGACAACACTAAGACCGCAATCAGTTTCGCAGAGGCAAGTCTGGAATTTCCTTCAAACAACTTCCTGACCGCATTTCTCTACAAGTTATCGATCGCCGACCAAAATGCCGCCGATGAATTTTACCGGCGCGCACTCGGCGCTTATGGACAGAAACCCCTCCGCGAGTTTTTGTTTCTCGCAGCTTATCCATTCGCGCTCGATACGACAGGTGACACACCAACCACCGGCGCTTATGTAGTTCCAGCCGGATTTAGGCCGAATGTCTCTTTGCAAAATCTCTTTGCGCAAACACTCGCTGCGCGCGCGCAACGTGCTTTGGAGTCCGGCGTAGACGAGCAGGACTATTACAACGGACTCTCAGGCATCGGACACCTCGTGGAAGCGATTGGTTCGATCGAGCCGCTCTTGCGCCAACAAGCTCCCGAGTTGGCGGCCGAACTACTACAGAAACGAAGCCAGCTTCTCAACACTCTTAGTCCCGATCTCCAGCAAAATCTCTCGCGGCCTGAAAAGAAGGACGCGCCCGCTAATACGCAAACGTTCGACGAACGCGTCGCAGACATCGAGAAAAATCCGGACGCCGATAAACGCGACGAACTGCTCGTTACGCTCGTGCTGAATGCCGGCCCAACGGAGCCGCTGGATAACGTCATCAACGCCGCTGCCAAAATCGCAAACAGCACGAGCCGCGAACAGGTGCTCGACTGGTTTTACTTTACGCGAGCACAAAGCGCCTTGCAGACCAAAGACTTTGATAACGCGGCGCGGCTCGCGGCGCAGGTGCAGCAGTTGGACCAGCGAGCGTATCTCTATGCGGATATCACGCGGCAGCTAGCTGCTCAACCGCAAACCCAAATAGCCGCAAGGGCATTACTCGAACAAATCGTAACGACCGCGGAGAAAGCGCCGCACACGATCGTTACCGCCCGAGCGTTCCTCGCCGCCGCCAATCTTTACCTGAAGTTCGACGCAGATCGCGCCGTCTCCGTTCTGGCGGAAGCCATCAGGTCCATCAATGAACTCGAAGTACCTGACTTCTCACAGCAGTGGCTCATGCGCCGGATCGAAGGTCGCTACTATGCGCGTTATGCTGCTTACAAAACGACGAATCTCGACCCGGAAACTGCGTTTCGCGAGTTCGCGAAGATCGATATCGAGAGCGCCTTCACGCAATCGAGCGCCATCACAGACAAGACCCTGCGCGGCCATATCGTGCTGGCGCTGGTGGAATTCTGCCTCACGCAGCCAAAGACGACGCCGAAGCCAAATAAAACTCGCGCCGCCGTTTTCCTGGGACCGCAGGCGTCTCGCCTGCTTTGTTGGACAGAAGCTCGGTTCGACGCACGCAGGCGAGACGCCTGCGGTCCCGAGTAAGAGCGGGCACAATTTAGTGCGCTATTAGGCGCACAAAACAGTTGACAACCGGGAAATGAATGAGTGAATCTAAGCCAACGCTTGCCGCCCCCCGGTGAGCAAGAATTTGATCCGCAGCTCTCCTAAGCAGCTATGAAAATGAGACTTCTTATCGCCCTGGCGCCAGTTCTCTTTGTCTTTTCCGCCGTGGAAATTCGGGCACAGGAGAGCAATACCAATCAACTCGTGCGGCCGCGCGTCGTCGCGCAAAATCCGGCCACGCCGCCCGTAAATCCGAAATTACCTGTCACTGTTAATCCGAACGTGCCGCTGCCGGACAGCGCTCCTGCCGCAACGGCCGGTGCGGAAACACAGAAGACGGCCACGAACACGCCGCTCACTTTTTTGACGCCCTCGCTGATTCAGTCGCGCATTTCCGAAGCGCGCCGGATGTTGAAGACGCGGCCGATGACGACGGCATTGAGCGTACCGTCGATCGACTTTGTCACAATCGCGGCGCTCGATCGCGAAAACGCCAAGACGCACCTGATCACGCTTTCGAAGCAATCGTTTCTAACGAAGGGCGCGCAGGTCAACGCGATCTCGTCGCTGGGCACAAACGTCACGGTTAATGTGTTGCGCGCGAATGGAGTCAACACGGCGCTCACGATCTTTACGCCAACTGGACAATCGCTCGTGCCGCTGACGGTCGAGTATCCAATCGAACGCAACGGGCTGTTTCGCGAAATGGCGTATTACACGTCCGCGCACCCGGCGCTGCTTTCGAACGACCTGGTGCGCTCGGGACAATCCTACATTCGCAACATGCTCGATCTCGCCGCGACACGGCTGCGGAACAGTGGCGTTCCCATCTCGCCGCAGATCGTGGACGTCGCCGAGCGTCTGTGCGTTGTCGAACACGTCGACCACGAACGTTTCCGCGCCGAGAACCGCATCGCTTTGTATGAAGAGATCTACTCGCTGTTTGCGCTCAACGAGATCGACACGTATCGCTTTTCGGTGAGCAGCGCGGGCGCGGGCGGCATGGTGCAGATGATTCCGTGGGCCTACAACCTCGAGCGCACGCGCCATCCAAACGCCAATCTCATTCCCGATTTCGTCACCGGCATGCGCAACCACGCGAACGCGCTGCAGGCGATGCTGCTTTACATGAATGACACATGGACGGAATTAGCAGCGAATGATGACGTGAAGAATGCGTTGGCGACGAATCTCGCGACGCCGACTGAATTGCTCGCGGCAGGTTATAACTCGAACGCCGCGAAGCTGCCGCTTTATTTGAAGCGCGGCGGCGACGCCTGGCGCACGTTGATTCCGCGCGAGACGCAGATGTACCTGCAGATCTACAAATCCTTCGAGAGCCTCGTACCGCTAAAAACGCGAACTCCGTAAAAAGGCATCCACAGATTACGCAGAACGTTTTAAGAAAAATCTGTGTGATCTGTGGATGGTTTTCGTTACTACGTCACGGCCTCACGGTAAGACGGGTCGGCGTACTGGAGTTTGTAGAGTTTCCAATAAAGGCCTCGCTCCGCTAACAGTTCCTGGTGCGTTCCCTGCTCGCGAATCTCGCCGTGGTGCAGCACGATGATCCGATCCGCGTTCTGAACTGTCGACAAACGATGCGCGACGACGATTGACGTGCGGTCGCGCATGACGCGCTCGATTGCCGCCTGAATCAGTTGCTCCGTCTCGGTGTCGATGGAACTCGTCGCTTCGTCGAGAATCAACAGCGCCGGGTCAAAGGCCAGCGCACGCGCAAACGAAATGAGCTGCTTCTGTCCCACCGAAAGTCCTGCGCCACGCTCGCGCACTTCCGCTTTGTAGCTGTCTTTTAAACGATTGATGAAACTGTCGGCGTGAACTTCACGTGCCGCCCAACGCACACGCTCTTCACTGATGTCTTCACGCCCGAGACGGATGTTGCCTTCGATCGTGCCGCTGAACAGAAACACCTCCTGCAATACCACGGCGAAGTTTTCCCGCAAAGCTTTCAGGTCCCATTCGCGCAGATCCACGCCGTCGAGCAATATGCGCCCACGTTGAATGTCGTAGAAACGCATCAACAGGTTCGTGATCGTCGTCTTGCCCGATCCGGTGTGGCCCACAAGCGCGATCGACTGACCCGGCTCGACCGTGAACGACACGTCTTTCAAAACCCAGTCTTCGTCTTTGTAAGCAAACCACACGTTCTGAAACTCGATGCGGCCGCGCGCGCGTTCGGCTTTCGCAGGCTCCGCCGGCGAGAAAATCGCAATCGGCAAGTCGAGCGTTTTGAAGATGCGATGCGACGCGACGACCGCGGCTTGCAGCACGTTGTACTTGTCGGAGATGTCGCGGATCGGCTGAAACAACTGTTGCGAATACTGGATAAACGCGACGAGCGCGCCCAGCGACAGCGCGCCCTGCATCACGCGATAGCCGCCGTACCAGATGATCAGCGCGACGCCGATCGCGCCGATCAGATCGACGAGCGGAAAGAACACCGCGTAATAAAAGATCGTGTCGATGTTTGCGCGCCGATACTCGTCGTTGATGTGCTCGAAAGTGTTGACCGACTTACTTTCGGCGTTGAAGATCTGCACCGTTTGCGCGCCGGCGAAGTGCTCCTGAAGAAACGCGTTGATGCGCGCGATACGCGTGCGCACCAGGTCATAACCACGCCGCGCGCCGCGTCGAAACCACGTCGTCGCGCCGAAGAGCAGCGGCACGGTTAATAAGGTCACGAACGTCAGCCTCACGTCCATCCACATCATCACCGAGATGATCGCGACGATCATCACGAGATCGCCGAGCAGGTCAGTTACGCCTGCGGTGAAGAGTTCGTTGAGCGCATCGACGTCGCTCGTGAGCCGCGTCATGATGCGGCCAACGGGATTGCGATCGTAGTAAGCGACTTCCTGGTGTTGCAGCTTGTCGTAGAGCTCCTTGCGCATGTCGAACATGACGTACTGTCCGATGCTGTTGAGAAAGATCGCCTGGAAGTAAGAAAAGACGAGCCGCAACAGTTGCGTGGCAAAGTACAAAGCGACGAGCCAGCCGAGGCCGATAAGTCGTTTCGGCAGGATGTGCCAATCGATCGCATACTGCGTGAACTTCGGCTGGAGTATGCCGAGCAGGTTGAGCGCGAGCGTGAGCAGCAGCGCGGGGATTAGCAGGCGCACGTACGGCTTGAGATAGCGCAAGAGCCGCCGCGCGACCTGAAAATCGTAAGTCTTTCCGATCGCTTCTTCTTCGTGAAACTGTGTTACTGCCGTTGACATCTTTTACTTACGACAGGATTAACAAGGTTCACAAGAAGGAAGCAGGTGTACCGGTTTGCCTTGCAGACTCTCGTCTTGTGAATTCTGTAATCCTGTCAAAAACCAACTACGTTGCTGCCAGTTCTTCTTCGAGTAGCTGACGTTCGTAGAGGTCAGCGTACTCGCCCTCCAACGCGAGCAGCTCATCATGTGTTCCCTGCTCCACGATTCTTCCTTCGTCTAAAACACAAATCAGATCCGCGTCGCGCACCGTCGAAATGCGATGCGACACGATCAGACTCGTGCGGTCGCGCATCACGCCGCGTAGCTGCGCCAGGATTTTTTCTTCCGTGTACGTGTCGACCGACGACAACGCATCGTCGAGAATCAAAATCTTTGGTGCGCGCAACACTGCGCGCGCGATCGCCGTGCGCTGTTTTTGTCCGCCGGAAAGCGTGATGCCGCGCTCACCGACAAGCGCGTTAAAACCGTCTGGAAATGCCGCGATGTCTTCGGACAAACCCGCGATCTCCGCGGCCCATTCAATGTCCGCCATCGCGGCCTTCTCGACACCAAACGCGATGTTGCCCTTGATCGTGTCGCTGAACAAAAACGTTTCCTGCGGCACGTAGCCGATACTCGAACGCAGTTGCTTAAGCGGGTATTTCTGGATCGAGATGCCGTCGATAAACACCGTGTTCTCCGGCGCCTCGATCAAACGCGGAATCAGATTCGCGATCGTTGATTTGCCGCTGCCGGTGCGGCCGACAAAAGCGACCGTGTGGCCCGCGGGAATCTTCAAGTTCACGTCGCGCAGCACCGGTTCGTCGTTCTCGTGATAACGAAACGTCAGGTTGCTAAACTCGATCTCGCCCTGGATCGGCGGCTGCTCGGTTACGTGTGGCTCGTCGGCGATCGCTGGTTTGATCCTGAGAACCGCGTTGATGCGTTTCAGACTCGCGGTGCCGCGTTGATAAAGATTGATGACGTAGCCCAGCGCGATCAGCGGCCAGATCAAACGCGTGAGATACAGATTGAACATCGTGAACTCGCCCACCGTGAGCTCGCCGCGTACTGCGAGCGGCACGCCGACCCAGATGATCAGCACGTAGCCGACGCCGATCAGAAATGTCATCAGCGGCCGCATCAGCGCGTCGATGCGCACGAGGCCGAGGTTGCGTTCGGCGTACTCGCGGTTGAGTTGATTGAACGCCGCCATCTCCGCGTCTTCCTGCGCATACGCGCGCACGACACGCACACCCGTGAAGTTTTCCTGCGCACGCGCCGTGATCTGCGCGAAGAAGTCCTGGATATTCTCGAAGCGCCTGTGGACTTGTTGTCCGAAAAACTTGACCGTCAACGACACGAGCGGCATCGTCAAAAAGAGCAACAGCGTCAGCTTCCAGTTGAGGAAGAACAAGAAAGGCAAGACCAGCACGACAACGAACACGGTCTGCAACGTGTACATGATCATCGGTCCCGCGAGCTGGCGCACCGCCGCGAGATCGTTCGTCGCGCGCGCCATCAGGTCGCCGACGCGATGTTCGTGATAGAACGACAAGGGCTGATCGACGAGATGACCATAAAACTCCTCGCGCAAGTCGTACTCGACGTTGCGCGACATGCCGATCAGGATACGGCGTTGCAGGAAAAGAAAGATGCCGCTGACGACGCTGGCAGCGAGGACCTTTGCGGCCGCGATTGTCAGGTTCGTCCAACTGACTTGATGCCAGTTCGCATCGACCGCCCGTCCCACGATGAGCGGAATAAACAGACCAACAACAACACCGGCCAGGATGCAAGCAATACCGATTGTCAGTTGTAATTTATAAGGGCGAAAATAACGCGCGAATTTCTTTAAGTCATCCATCCGTTGCTACAGCTTAACAGATGTGACAAGTCAGGCGGTTATGCGGAGGTAGGTGCTGAGAGCGGTGGCGGCGAGTTTCTCGTTTTCGTCGAATAACTCCGCTGAAACCGTGATTACGCGGCGGCCCGCGCGTACGACGCGCGCGACTGCTTTCGCCGCGCCGTTGCTCACCGGGCGCAGGTAATGAATCGTCATATCGACCGTCACGGTGCGCTCGCCTTCGTCGAGTATCGGAATGATCGCAAACGCAAACGCCGAGTCGATCAGTGAAGCCATCACGCCGCCGTGCACGATGCCGTCGTTGCGCATCAACTCTTCGCGCACATGAACCACGAGCGCCGCGGTTCCCTGTCCGACGGATTCAACTTCGATACCGAGCAGCTTCAGAAACGGCACCCCCGCGCGCGCGTGTTCGATGCGCCGCCGTTGTTCTTCGCTTAGCTCCGCTGTGTTCATGAACGAAAACTCTCTCCCGGATTCAACGGCTCGACAATTACCGCGGTGCCGTAAGCCAGCACTTCCGTCACGCCCTGCGAAAGCTCGGTCGTGTCGTAGCGCGCGCCGATGACGGCGTTCGCGCCCAACTCGGTCGCGTGTTGAATCATGATGTCGAACGCGTCTTCGCGTGTCTGTTCGCAGAGTTTGGTCCAAACGGTGATATTGCCGCCGACCACGGTCTGCAACGCCGCGCCGAGCGTGGCGAAGATGTTGCGCGAACGCACCACGATGCCGCGCACGACGCCGAGGTTTTGCACGATGCGATAGTTCGGCAAGTCGAAGGCGGTCGTGACCATCTGGTGCGAAACGGAATAACGCGGCGGGCTGACGGCGTAAGGAGCGCGTTGGACGGCGTCACTCATCATTTTTCCTCGATCTGGGAGACTTCTTAGAAGGTTTGGCACGCTTATAAAGACTCGCCTCTTGTGAAACGGTTTTTGTTTTCGGAATAAAGAGAAACGTTTGCAGGTCGCAACGGTTGCTCTTATTGAAGACGACGCCTTCCTGTTCGAGCATGCGTTGCTGTTTGTCGTGCGGCAACACGACGCGGCCGGTCGAGGTCGCGCCCTGTGCGTTGAGCACGCGATGCCACGGCGTGCCGTCAGGCGAAGAGTGCATGCAAAAGCCGACGGTGCGCGGTGTGTAACCATCGCCGAGCAACTCGGCGATCTGGCCGTAAGTCATCACTCGTCCGCGCGGAATGCGTCGCACGATTGAGTAAACGCGTTCGCGATACTTTGGGTTTCCCTGCTTCGGTTTTTCGCTGGGTTTCATTGTTTGGTCAGGGTTCGCAAGATAGCGCGCGCCGGAGCGCCGTCGCCGAGATGACTGCGCAAACGCAGCGGCAAACAGATCAGTTCATACTTCCCCGCCGGCACTTCGCTGAGGTTCAAGCCTTCAAGGATGATCACTTCGTGCGCGAGCAGCGCGCGATGTACTTCGTGGTCCTGCGAGTGAAACTTCTCGATCGAGAGATAATCGATGCCGACTAACTTCACGCCTTGTTCCACCAACCGCCGCGCCGCTCCCACGTTCAGGTGCGTAAAATCTGTTCTAAACTCCGCCTTATCCCTGGTCCAAAACGCTGAGTTGCGAGTCTTGAAAAGCACACG
>DASXXL010000669.1:0-2350 GCA_036503085.1 Pyrinomonadaceae bacterium
GCTCGACTCGATCCCGAGCGCCCACGCGATGTCGTCGAGACTGACGTGCCGCTTCGCGCCGAGCCACCAGCGATGCATCGTGTCGAACACACCACGCACGTTGTACTCCGCGAGGTTCACAAACGGCCGCGCCTGAAGCCCGTGCACCAAACAACGCTGAAAGATAAACGGCAGGTCGAAGCCAATGATGTTATGCCCGACAAGCTCGTCGCAGTCGCAGTCGAAGTCTTTCATCAACGCGAGAAACTCGAGCAGCGCGCGCTTCTCCGGTTGTTCGAACCCGTCACTATCGATACCAAACGCATGTTCCCGTACATCCGGTCCGAGACCCGGAAACTCCAGTCCCGGAATCGGCCCGACGTGCACCGCGATCGAGAGCACGCGTCCCGAAGTCGCGCTCAACGCGCCGAGCGCGTAACAGCGCTCTTCTTCCGCGGCGATGTCTTCGAGATAGCGTTGCTGCTGTTCGACGCGCATGTTGCCGAGACGCATCAGGCGTTCGAGCTGCGGCCCGACTCGCTCGCGAAAATCCGCAAGCGTGAGCGTTTCGATGTCGAGCGTGAACGCGCGCGGGACTT
The DNA here is from genome assembly GCA_036503085.1 of Pyrinomonadaceae bacterium. Classification (GTDB taxonomy): domain Bacteria; phylum Acidobacteriota; class Blastocatellia; order Pyrinomonadales; family Pyrinomonadaceae; genus PSRF01. The sequence continues at coordinate 579 of DASXXL010000669.1, forward strand.
GCGGCTCAGCCTGCTGGTGTTCGCGATACTGCTCGATCGTGATCGGGCGATACTCGGCGACTACAAACTGCTGCCGGTCCTGGTAGAACTCGAGTTTGCCGGTGACGCCCCACAGCCCCGGTTTGATCTCTTTCTGAGTTTCGAGCACCTCGCCCCAGATCTTTAGCGTGATCGAACCGGTCGCGTTGCGCGCGGAAGCGTCGCAGAAGAGACGGCCCTGTTGCGTGCGGCGCTCGCGCACCGACGTGACGAGCACCATCAGCCACAAGTCTTCGCCGAGCGGGATTTCGGGAATGGGGATGTTGCCTCTCACCTGAACCATCCCATGCGGCCGGTCAGCATCAGGCCGATCATTTTGTAGTCGCCCATCAGCGACCACAGCGGGTATTTGAAAGTCGCGGGCCGGTTCTTTTCGACCAGGAAATGCGCGAGCCAGGCGAAGCCGTAACCGGGAACGAGAGCGAGCAGGATCAACCACCAGCGACCGGTCGCGATGAAGTAAACGACCAGCGTCACGCCGAGCGTCGTGCCGATCAAGTGCAGCACGCGCGTGGCCGGCTGGCTGTGTTCCGCAACGTAGAACGGCCAGAACTCGGCAAACGATTGGTAGCGGTCGTCGTTCATGAGAAGAGTTGCGCGAAGCTGCGCTGATCGAGCGGCTCGACCTGGACCAGCTCGAGATTTTCTTCGACGTGTTCCACGCGACTCATGCCGACGAGCGCGGTCGTGATGCCCGGCGTAGAACGAACAAACTGAAGCGCGGCTTGCGCGTCCGTGCGTATTGGACCAAGCGCACCGCGAATCTGCTCCGGCAAGCCGCGCGCAAGACGCGCTTGCAACAGCGCCGCACTCGCGATAGCAGTCACGCCTAATTCATTCGCCTCGTGCGCAACTTCAATCGCTTCCGGCATCGCGAGGTTCAGCGGCAGTTGAATGAAACGAAAGCCGTTTTCCGCGCCACCGACCTGACGCGCAAGCTCGACCATCCGGCCTAATGAATGACGCTCCGAAGCATTCTCCGGCGTGCGAAAGCCGTTCCACGTCGCGACGCCATAGTATCTCAGTTTCCCCGCGCTGCGGTTCTCTTCGAGGCGTTCAAACGCGCTCTGCAAACGATGATAGAACTCGGCGTCGGAAACGTATTCCAACTGCGACTCGGGATTGTGAATGTAGTAAACGTCGACTGCGGCGACGCCAAGATTTTTTAGAGATTGATCGAGTTGGTGTTCGAGGTACGCGGGCGTCATGCAATGACTGCCACCGACGAAGTCGTCGAACGACGCGATGCCGGGTTTGATGAAGGTTTCGTAAACGTACTGGTTCGGATCGCGCGGCGGCGCGCCGTCGAACGGCAGATAACCGCCCTTCGTGCAGATCACCAACTCCTCGCGTGTGAAACCGTGGTCCGCGGTGAGGATCTTCAGCGCGTCGCCGATCGAGCGTTCGCTGCGTTGGAAGCGATAGTTCGCAGCGCTGTCGATCACGTTTACGCCGAGTTGAACAGCACGCACGACTGCGTCTTTGTAACGCACGTCGGCCGCTTCATTCGCGTTGCCAAGATACGTGCCGATGCCGATCGACGAAAAATGCAAACGTTCGCGCACGCGAAAATGGTTTTTCGCCGCGCGGCCGGCGAAGCGTTCTCGGTAGCGCGCGGTGCCTTCGGGTGTAGCGTAGTTCGCGAGTGACATTTCGGACGGATGGTAGCACGGGCTCGTCTCCGATTTCTTCTCTGTGCAACCTCCGTGCTCTCTGTGTCTCTGTGGTGAGTT
>DASXXL010000670.1:0-4489 GCA_036503085.1 Pyrinomonadaceae bacterium
AAGTTTCGACCTGGTACTGACGACCACGATTACGACTACCGCATGAAACATGCGCGCGAGTGGTTGCAGGAGGGCGACAAAGTAAAGGCCACGATCTGGTTTCGCGGACGCGAGATGACGCACCGCGAATTGGGCGCGCGGATCCTTGAGAAACTCGAGCAGGATCTGGCGGACGTCGGCGAGGTCGAGGCAAGGCCGAAGATGGAAGGGAACCAGATGTTCATCATCCTCGGACCGAAGAGACACAAGAGCGGCGGGAGGGAAACACCGCCCGCACATTAACTTCGATTGCCGATTGCCAATTGCCGATTGCCGATTAGCAGTCGACGCAAACCCTCGGGGGAATCAAGGTTCGTGGCGAGCGGGAAAAATCGGCAATTGGCAATCGAAAATCGGCAATGTCATAAGGAGAGCTATGCCAAAACTAAAAACACACAAAGGTGCCGCGAAGCGCTTTCGCCTGACGGCGAGCGGCAAGGTCAAACGAGGCCACTCGCACGCCCGTCACATATTGACGAAGAAGACGAATAAGCGGAAGCGCCACCTGGACATCGACGTGTTGGTTGCGCCGGCGGACCACGAACGCGTGATGAATATGCTGCCGTACGGCCGCGATTAACAACAAGCCTTCATACATCGGCTTTTAGAAGAAAGGGGATGAGTCATGCCCAGGGCAAAACGTGGTAATAAGCGTCTCGAAAGACGCAAGAAGATTCTTAAGTTAGCGAAAGGTTATCGCGGCACGAAGTCGAAGTTGTATCGCTCGGCGAAAGAGTCGGTCGAGCGCGGGTTGAATTTTGCCTACACCGGACGGAAGTTAAAGAAACGTGATTTCCGGAGTCTGTGGATCGTGCGCATCGGCGCGGCGGCGCGTCTGAATGGTTTGAACTATTCGCAACTGATGCATGGTTTGAAACTGGCGAGCATCGAGCTCGATCGGAAAGTGCTCGCGGATCTCGCGGTTCATCAGCCGGAGTCGTTTGCCGAAGTCGTCGCGCAAGCCAAAGGCGCACTAGAAAACGAGCAGCGCAACAAAGCGGCCTAGTTTCGTAAACGCGCTTTCGAAAGGACCAGACAGTGAAACTGATTACACTGCTACTCACGTTGTTACTCGGCGCAACCGTTGCTTTTGCCCAAGCGACTCCTGCGGCACAGCCCACCGGGATCGCGGGCAATTACGAAGGAACTCTGAAGGGCCAGCCCGTGGCTCTGGAGATCAGAAACAACAACGGCAAGCTCGAAGGCCGGTTGAAAAACGGCGAAAAGGCTTACGAGTTGACGGGAGCCGCAGTTAATACCGAGGGAACTCTGCAACTTAACTTTGGCAAAGACGCGAAGATAGATGGCAAGACGGACGGTACCACGATCACAGGCAACTGGATCGCGGGAGCGGAGAAGTCGCCAATCGAGTTGAAACGAGTTGCTACGGCTGCGACGCCCGCAACTCCCGCGACTGCTGCTGCTGCTGCTGCGCCGGTCAATCTCAACGGCGATTGGGAAGCAGTGGCCGACGCGAACGGTCAGCCGTTTCCGTTTCTGCTGACGCTCAAGGTTGACGGCGAGAAAGTCACCGGCGGCAGCAGTTCGCAACTCGGTGAAGCAAACATCAAAGAAGGCTCGTGGAAAGACGGCAAGCTTGCGTTTCAACTCGAAGGCACCAACGGCATCATCACGATGAGCGCCACCGTCATCGACGGCAAACTTTCCGGTGAGTTTGATTACGCCGGACAGTTGTCGGGCAAGTGGGTAGCGGTCCGCAAAAATCCATAGGAACTATGTCCTTAAAGACTGAAGGCCAAACGGAACAAGAGCCCGTTCAGCAGGTTCAGGCAGAAGGCAAAGCGCTCGAGCAAGCGTTCGAGCGCTTTGCTCGTTTCAGTGATCCTGCGATGGTCGCGGAGCTCGATCTCGACGCGACAATCAACGTTCAGCGCGAGTTGGCCGAGGTGTGTACGGCTCAACTTGGCAAGAAGAGCGCCTGGGCGGCGAAAAAGAAGCTGATCGGTCGTGTTGCACCCGAAGAGCGTCCGGTCATCGGCAAGTTGGTCCTGGAGATTGAAGACAAGATCGTCACGCTCGCCGACGCGGTCGAACTGAATCTCAAGAACCGTATCGACGAGGAACGCACCGCGCGCGAGAGTATCGACGTGACGCTGCCCGGTCGGCGTCCGCCGTACGGTCATCGGCATCCGATCACGATTTTGCGCGAGCGCATCGAAGACATCTTCGTCGCGCTCGGCTACGTCATCGAAGACGGCCGCGAGATTGAGACTGACTTCTACAACTTCACGGCGCTCAACATTCCCGAGAACCATCCGGCGCGCGGCGAGGCCGACACGTTCTACACGACAGACGGTTTTGCGCTGCGTTCGCAAACTTCGACCGTGCAAATTCACGCGATGCAGCGTCGCGGTGTGCCGATTCGCATGATCGCGCCCGGCCGCGTTTTTCGGCGCGACACGCCCGATCCGACGCACAATCCGATGTTCTACCAGGTCGAAGGACTGTGCGTGGACCGCGGCATCACGATGGCCCATTTGAAGGGCACGGTGACGGAGTTTCTGCGGCGGATGTTTGGGCCCGACACGGTCACGCGTTTTCGCCCGTCGTACTTTCCGTTCACGGAGCCGAGCGCGGAGTTTGATTTCAGTTGTTTCAAGTGCAAAGGCGCGGGCTGCCGCATCTGCAAAAACTCCGGCTGGATCGAGCTCGGCGGTTCGGGGATGGTCCATCCAAACGTGTTGCGCGCGGTGGGCGTCGATCCGGAAGCGTATTCGGGGTTCGCGTTCGGACTGGGGATCGATCGCATGTGCGCGTTGATGTACGAACTGGATGATATCCGTTTGTTATTTGAGAACGACGTGCGTTTCTTAGAACAATTCGAGTAGCTAATGTTAATCAGTTACGACTGGCTGAAGGATTACACAGAGACAGAACTAACGCCGCAGGAACTCCGCGATCGGCTCACGAACGTCGGTCTCGCGATCGACGCGGTCGAGCAACACGACGAAGACGCGGTGATCGATGTGGAGGTTCCGTCGAACCGGCCGGACTGTCTCTCGCACGTCGGCATCGCGCGCGAAGTCAGCGTGATCGAACGCACGCAACTGCGTCTGCCCGAGATCAAATCTTTTCCAACCCAAGGCCGCGCTGGAGCTCTCACGTCCGTTGAAATCAAAGATCCCGATCTCTGTCCGCGATACGCCGCGCGACTCGTGCGCGGCGTGAAGATTGGTCCGTCGCCAGAATGGCTCGTGAAGCGCCTGGAAACGATCGGCCAGCGTTCCATCAATAATGTCGCCGACATCACCAACTACGTGTTGCACGAGTTGGGCCAGCCGCTGCACGCGTTCGATTTTCACAAGCTCGGCGGGCGGCGCATCGTCGTGCGTCGCGCGAGCACGGGCGAGAAGCTCAAGACGCTCGACGGCATCGAACGCACGCTGACTAACGACATGCTCGTCATCGCCGACGCCGAGCGACCTGTCGCGCTCGCAGGCGTCATGGGTGGTGAAGAGTCGGAAATCTCTTCAACGACGACAGACGTTCTGATCGAGAGCGCCTACTTCGATCCGAACTCCGTCCGGCGCACCGCTCGTCAGCTCGGCATGGATACCGAAGCATCTCGTCGCTTCGAGCGCGGCGCTGATATTAAGGGTGTGCCATTCGCCCAGGATCGTTGCGTGCAACTGATCTGCGAATTGGCGGGCGGCATCGCCTCCGAAGATCGGCTCGATATCTATCCCACGCCGTTTGTCCCCCGCGTGGTGAATCTTCGCCCGGAGCGAGTCTTCGAACTGACCTCTGTTTCCGTCGAGAAGCAGGAAATACTTCGCATTCTCAAGGGCCTCGGCTTCGAACTTCTCGGCGAGTCGGGCGGTAAACTGAATTTCAAAGTCCCGTCGTGGCGCATCGACGTCGAACAGGAAGAAGATCTCGTCGAAGAAGTCGCGCGTCACACCGGTTTCGACAAGATTGGCTCAGAACTCCCGCCGTCGAGCGCGTCCGGTGAATACCAGCCGAGCGAGATGAAGCAACGTCTCTTGCGCCGCGCGTTGAACGCTTTCGGCTATGACGAAGCCATCAACTTCAGCTTCGCGCCAAAACAAACAGACGGCCAACCTGAACTCAAGAACCCGATCATCGAAGACGCCGCGTTCATGCGTGCAACGCTGCTGCCGGGACTGCTCAATTCACTGCGTCACAATCTCAATCATGGTCTTCGCGACGTACGCTTATTCGAGATCGGCCGTGTTTTCGGTGCGATGACGCAAAACGAATTGCCGCAGGAACGTCTCTCCTGCGCGCTCGTCGCAACCGGCGGTGCTGTCGAAGCTAACAAAGCACAAGCCGAACGCGAGATCGATTTCTACGACGTGAAAGGCGCACTCGAAACCGCAGTCGACTGGATGGGCCTGACGCCGCTCGCTTTCACCGAAACTTCTGTACCGCATCTGCGCGCGGGGCAATCCGCCCTGTTCAAACTTAG
>DASXXL010000671.1:0-3239 GCA_036503085.1 Pyrinomonadaceae bacterium
GAACGAAATCAATCGCATGTTGATTCCGGGCCGCTTGATGAAGAGCGCGCTCAGCGGCAACCTCGCGCTGCTTCCGGCGGCGCAGGCGCTAATGGACGAGGTGCTGTCGCCGCAGATCGCAGGGCTTGATGACGACGACTCGTTACTCGCCGCCGAACAGAAGCTGACGACCAACGCAAAGAAAGTTGCGCTCATGACGCTCGGCACGGCGGCGCAGAAGTACATGATGAAACTCGGCGAGCAGCAGGAGATCCTGATGGGCATCGCGGACATCATCATGGATGCTTACGCGATGGAAACCGCGATTCTGCGTGCGCGGAAACTCGCCGCGACGCAAGGCGAAAAAGCCGCGTCACGTTTTCTCGACATCACGCGCGTGTTCTGCAACGACGCTGTTGGTCGCATTGACTCGCGGGCGAAGAGCACGCTGGCGGGAATGTCGGAAGGTGACGAACTGCGCACGTTGCTCGCGGCGTTGCGACGCTTTACGAAGCAGCAGCCGATGAACACGATCGCGGCGCGTCAACGCATCGCCGACGATCTGATCGCGGCCAACAAGTACGTTTTCTAAGAAACGCGGCCAAGGATAAACACAGATTTCGACGGAAGGCGATCCCTGCTATCCGTGTTCATCTGTGTCAAAAACTATGCGCGTCATTCCCATCTCAGTGCCAACGCCGTTCTACGTCGGTCCGGTCAACGTGTACCTCATCGCCGAAGATCCGCTCACGATCATCGATACTGGCCCGAAGACGAAAGAAGCGATCACGGCGTTGCGCGCGGGACTGCGCGCGGCGGGGTTTCTCTTGTCAGACATTAGGCGCATCGTCCTCACGCACGCTCACGAAGATCACTGCGGACTCGCGCGCCAGGTGCGCGACGAAGCGAAGAACGCGGAAGTGCTCGTACACGAGTGGGAGACGGGCCATCGCCACAGCCGGCTCGAGTACGAAGAGCATCGCCAGTTGCTCGTGCGCGCGGGCGTTCCCGAAGATCAAATCAAGCTGATGCGGCGGATGTACGAAGGCGTGCGGCAATACGCTGATTCTCTCGACGACAATCACCACGCGCCGCTGTGGGACGACGCGGAGTTGCAGTTCGAATCCGGCAGTTTGCGGATTCTGCACACGCCCGGACACACGCCTGGTTCGTGTTCGTTTCTGCGCGAAGCGGATCGCACGCTGATCGCCGGTGATTGCGTGTTGAAGCGCATCACGCCGAATCCGGTGCTCTCGCCCGATCCGTTGAATCCCGCGAAACGCTTTCCGTCCCTCGCGGAGTATCTCGTGAGTCTCGCGCGGTTGCGCTCGTGTTCGCCGACGCTGGTGTATGGCGGTCATGGAGATCCCGTTCATGATTTTGAAGAGTTGTTTCAGCGGTACTTTCGCGCGGTGCAGCAGCGGCAGGCGCAGGTGATTGCGCTCGTTGATAAGGGCGGCGTAACGGCGTGGGACATCGCGCAGAAAATGTTTCCCGATGCGGATGACGTGCATCGGTTTCTCGCCGTTTCCGAAGCGGTCGCGCACCTCGACCTCGCGCATAGCGAAGGAAAGATCGGTCTCGAGTTAAAAGGCTCGGTCGAACTCTACAAACACTAAACAAAAAATTCCGGAACTCACGCCTCACGCCTGCGTGTAAACCGCAAACTCTTCCGGAGGAAATCTGAAAATGAAAGCGAAGTACGTGCTTACTCTTCTGGCGGCTATTTTTCTGATCGCTAGTGGCGGCGTGGCGCGCGCGCAGGAACCTGCCCCGCCTCCGTCCGCCGATGATTTCGGAAACACCTTCTCGTTTTTCGTAGACGGCGGCGGCTTTCTCGGCGTCTACGGCGAAGACATCACCCGCGACAACATGGCGCATTATCACCTGAACGAGCCGCGCGGCGTCGGCATCACGCAAGTGATGAACGAGAGTCCAGCCCAGAAAGCCGGTCTGCGCAACAACGACGTTATTCTGCGTCTCGATGGCGAAAACGTGACCAGCGTGCGCAAACTCAATCGACTCGTCTCAGAGATCGCGCCCGATCACACGGTGAAGATCACCATCAGCCGCAACGGCGCCGAACAGGAAGTCACTGCCACCATCGGCAAGCGCAACAACCTCAACGCCGCGCGCGATCTGTTTGGCGGCAAACAACCGCGAGTTTGGAAGTGGGAAGGACCACGAAACTTTCCCAACGTCGAAAAATTTCCTGACATGGACAAGTTTCCAAACGTCGAAAAGTTTCGCGACCTGCCGGATAACAGCGGCGACCTCGCGATCATCATGGGCAACAGCCGCCGCATCGGCGTCAGCACGATGGAACTGTCCAAACAACTCGCCGATTACTTCGGCATCGCGAACGGACATGGCGTCTTAGTGACTTCCGTTTCCGACGATGGTCCAGCCGCGAAGTCTGGCGTGAAGGCCGGCGACGTGATCACCGCAGTCGACGGCGAAGCGGTCGATTCACCGGGCGACGTCGCGCGCATCATCAATCGCAAGAAAGATGGCGATGTCACGCTCACCGTGATTCGCAACAAGAGCCAGCAGACGATCCGCGTGACGCCGCGGCAGGGCAGTATCACGCGCACGATCAACGATCAGGTCGGACGGCAGATCGTGATTCCGCACATCGAGTTTCCCGAAGTGAACATCGAGATGCCGCGAATCGAGATCCCCGCGGTCAACATCGCCGTGCCACGGGTAAAGATCAATCCAGTCACGATCAGGAGATCGCGCGGAGTTTACGGCCCGATCTAAGGCGATCAATCCGTCCGCTTGCGCCAACTGCTCGGGTTATGTGATGATCCGCAGTGATGAAAGCGGAATTAGAGAAGTTAATCGCTCTGCAGAATCTGGATACAACGATACGACGATTAGAAAAAGAGCTGGAAGCGATACCGCAAAGGCGCGCCGAGATCGAAGGAGAGTTCGATCAGCGCGCCTTTGAAATTAGGGCGCTGGAAAGCCGTCGCGACGAAGCGAAACACACGAGAGCGCGTTTGGAGATCGAAGTCGTCGAACAACGCGGCCGCGCCGAGCGTGCCGAACGAAATTTGATGTCCTCAAAGAAGCAGGACGAGTACACCGCCGCCATCCGTGAAGCCGACGCCGCACGCAAACAGATCTCGACGCTCGAGACGCAGATTCTCGAGCAAATGGAAAGTCTCGAAAAGTCAGAAGCGGCCTTGAACGAACGAGCCGACGAGATCGCCACGCTAAATTCCGATCGCGAAGCGCGTTTGAAAGCATTCGAT
>DASXXL010000672.1:0-3772 GCA_036503085.1 Pyrinomonadaceae bacterium
GGTTTTATATTCGGCAACGCCGCGGTAGTAGACCATCAGCGGATCAGGCTGACTCGCGTTTCGCGTCGTGGCGGCAACGAGCAGCGGCAACGCTTCCTGATATTTTTCGGAAAGAACGTAAGCCTGTGCGAGCGCGTCTTCGGTAGGCGGATCCGCCTGCTTTGAGCTGCGTTGCAACTCGACCGCCTTCTGCAGATCCTTTGCGGCCTCCGCGTACTGTTTCAGATTCAACTCCGCGAAACCGGCGATCTTCCAGGCCTCGGAATCGTTCGGATGCAACTCCGCGAGACTCTTCGCTTCCTTCGCCGCCTCCGCAAACTGCTTTTGCTCGAGCAGAAGATACGCGTGCTTCGTGTCGGACACTGAACCCGTATTGGCCACCGTGCCCGTGTTGGTCATTGGCCCGACCGGCTTCACGGGCTGCACGTCGAGCAACGGATCATTTGGATTGGTCTTCTTCGCGGTAGGCGAGCTGGTCGGTTCCGGCCGGAGCAACGGATCCGACGCGGATTTGTCGGTCGAGGTGGTACCCCTTTGCGCTGGCCGCGAGACGCGCCGCGGACGGCTTGTCTGGGCTTCAGCCTGCGCCACAAAGAATATAAAAACAAAGCCGAGGGCGAAAAGTCGGACGATAGTCGTAGATCTACTCATAGTGCGAACGATTGTATTGCGGGAGAGGGATAGGTTGAAAGCTCAGATCCCAAGTGTTCGTTGGAACAAAGCTTCGGATGCCACCAGGCAGCGGGGAGTTCGCTTGCCGGCGGCATCCGTGACAGGATTTAAGCCTGATCGAGTTTTAGAAGTTGAGTTTCAATCCGAATTGGAACTGGCGCGGATCGAACGCGGCGGTCGGACGGCTATAGTAACGGCCATTGCCCGCGCGCTGATTGAACGCCCGCACGTCGTCGATAAACGGCGAAGCCGCCGCCTCATTGAAGCGGTTGAAAAGGTTGAAGCCTTCGGCAATCAATTCCAAACGAACGTGTTCGCCAATCGGTACCAGCTTCGCCAAACGGAGGTCCAGCGACATGTAGCTGTGGGTCAGACCGAAGTTGCGGCCCAGGCTTCCGCTCGTGAACTGGCCGTTCGTGATCAACCCGGCACAGCCTGCCGTTCCGGCAACACACAACGTGCCGTCAGAAAGTACTGTTGGACGATCGGTCTGGTTCGACTGGTCGTTATTCGTGTCCTGGTTGCTCAGGATGTTGAAGGGACGGCCCGAGGAGATCTCGAAGATCGGCGCGAGCGTGAAGTTTGACAGCGCTCGATGAAAACCGCTGTCGCCACGCGCCCACGTACTCGGCGAAGCAATCACCGCGCTGAACACAAACCGGTGTCGCTGATCGAAGAGCGAGTCAGCACGTTCAGCGCCGAAGTTGCGATTGTCCTGCGGCAGCAAGAGCGTTTGCAGGTCTGACGAGTCGTCGATCGAGTGGGACCACGTGTAAGACGCGAGGAATTCGAAGTGATTCGAGAAGCGTCTTTTCACATCTACGTTGAGCGCGTTGTAGGTCGAGTTGCCGTCTGAAGTTTGCGCATTGATCGAACCGAACGGTGAAATGGTTCCCGGCGTGCGCAACGAACCGGGCAGCGCGCTGTTCAATACCGCGGGCGTCACGAGACCACCGGAGAGCGCCTGGGCCAGGAAGTAGTTTGGCGCGTTGGGCCGGAAGAAGTTTGCGATACCGGCATTTACGACGCGGCTGCCGAGATTCGTCAGCGGCGCGGCGATCATTCCCGGAATGATGATCGCGAATGTTTGCCCGGCGGTCGCATAAGCCGGCGCGCCCGCGGGAGTCGTCATCGTGAAACACTGCAACGGCACACCGCCCGGACACGCAAAACCGCTGGTCGGAATCGAGAACGCGACCGCTTCGGTCGTGCTAACGGGATTGCGACCCGCGAAGCGAAAGAAGTTTTGGATTTGCAGATCCGTGCGCGGCGCATTGATGTCGAGCGGATGCGGCAGATGATGTGCGCCGACGAAAATGTAACTCGTCGAGAGCGTCATGTTCTTCGACAGCTCGCGCTCGACCGTGAAGTTGCCCTGGTTCGCGTAGGCGTATTCGAAATCCTTCTGCACGTGCAGCGTGAACGGTAGCACTGGTCCGAAACCCGGGAACGTCTGATCGTTGAAACGCTGACGGCCGAATTGGTACTGCGCGCCGGCCGCAACACCCGGCGTCACCACACCCGGCGGACAAAGCGGGTTACCGCCGCCCGGAGGACAAACCGTTCCCTGGAAGACCTGCACGGCATTCAGCAGCGCTGTTGGGGTCGGACTGCCGGGCGTCAGGATACCTTGCTGTTGTTGGACCGCGTCGGCGATGTCCGAGTTGAACGCGATCGCGAGCAGCGGATGGTCGTAGAAGATTCCGAACGCCGCGCGGATAACAGTCTTGTTGTCATTCTTCGGGTCCCACGCAATGGCGAAGCGCGGCGCCCAATTGTTCTTGTCGCGCGGGAAACCCTGTTGCACGCCCATCGCATCCTGTGCGGCGAGAATGTCAGCCGCCGAGAGGTTGATGCCCGACAACGGATCGCGCAACGGCAGCGTCGGCACTTGTTCGGTGATTTCGTAGTCGTAACGCACGCCGTAGTTCAGCGTGATGTTTGGCCGCACCTTCCACGAATCCTGCGCGAAGAACGCGAGCGGCTTGTTGCTGATGCTGCTGACCGGATTGCCGAAGCCCTGAATGAAATTGGCCGGGAAGCCGAGGCCGTACTGCTGCACCGAAGTGAAGTCGGGCGCGGCCGGCAGACCGGGCGAACAGAGTTGCGCGACGAGTGTGCACGCGCCGAGTCCGCCGAAGTTAAACAAGCCCGCGAAGTTCAGTTCGAAGATCGCCTGGGGAATGCGCACGAAAGCGGCGTCGCCACCGAACTTGAAATTGTGATTGCCGGCGACGAAATTCACGTTGTCAGTGAACTCATAACGTGTCTCGGTGCGCAGCACGGGCGAGAACAACTCGCGACCGATGAACGCAGTGCCGGAGATGTTGAATGCGACCGCGTCGCCGTTCTGTGATTTGAACGTCGCACGACGCTCGCCGAAGTTGAAACGCGCTTCGTTGACGATGCGATTCGAAAGTGTCGAAGTCAGCGTCGTCACCACGGAGGAGTCACGCAGCGTTTGAATGCCGGTGCGCGAGAAGTCGTTCTGGCCCAGCGACTGGTTTTGCGATTCGACCTGAATGCCGGTGATCGTGCTCGGGTTGTAACCGAAGCGGAAAGTGAACTGGTGTTTAGAAGTGATCAGGTGATCGAGACGAAACGAGTTGAACGTCGTGCGATCCGTGATCGGAAAGATCTTCTGCAAACTGTTCAAAGGTCTAAACGCGATCGGTTGGCCCAGGCCGTTCACCGTGCCGAGCGGAATGGGCGCGCCGGTCAGGAAGAACCTGCTGCCGATCACTGTGCCGGGGGTAAACGGCGCTGAGGTCGCGAGCAGCGGATTGAAGCCGTTGAGCGCGGTGCTGCGGCCGCCCGAAGCCAGATATGCGTCACCAATGCCGAGCTGCGCGGCCGACCCGCCGAGGGCGAGCAGACTGTTGATGTACCTCGCCTGCGCGGGCGTGATGTTGCGCAACGTTTGCGCAGGAAAACCGGGCGCAAGCGGTGGCAAAGCAACCGAGCCCGTCAGGCCCGCCGAAACGTCACTCGTGAAGAAACCTGACTCGTTACGGCGACGCTGTTCGAAGGCAAAGAAGAAAAACGTGCGTTCGGGATCGAGTGGACCACCAATCGTGAACCCGTATTGAGTGCGAGTGAA
>DASXXL010000673.1:0-4220 GCA_036503085.1 Pyrinomonadaceae bacterium
CATCCTTTAACACCGAGTATGAAGAATCGTAGAGTTCATCTGGTGATCGTCGCGGCGGTGTTCGCTGCGCTCGGAACGTTAATGTTATTTGCGGCGCGTACGAGCAGCGGACAGGCGACGCGTCAAAAGAGTGGGCCGGCGACTTCGCCGGCGACGCGCGCTACCAGTCGCGTCACGCCAAACGCAAACGCCGCTTTTGCTACCGCAGCAACACAAAACGCCACCCTCAGAAACGAGCTGACATGGACGTTCGGTGGCAAACAACAGCACGGCTGGTATCTCTACGATCTGCTGATCACTCAGACTCTCGATACGCCACACGACGCGGACACGACCGGCTTCGCGGCCGCACTCGCAACGTGGCAAAAACGATCCGGCCTGGGCGCCAGCGGTGTGCTCGATGAAAACTCGCTGATGCGCATGGTCTCGCAGTGGCAGAGTAATCGACTAAAGACGCGCACGGTCGCAGATCCGAGTCAGTTGATCACTGCGCCGCCCGCGGACTTTTACGATCCGTCACGCGCGCCTGAACTGCGCCAGGTCGAGCGCAAGACGTATGAAGCGTATAAAGAAATGCTTGCGGCCGCGATCGCCGATCCGTCGTTGAAGCTGGCTCATACTTCCGGTAACGAACTCGCGGCGAAAGAGAGTTACTTCAAGATCGTCTCGGCTTATCGTTCGCGTGATTATCAGGATGAGCTACGTCGCAAGTCGCCGAATTCCGGCAACGCCGGTCTAGCCGTGAACAGTCCACACTTCACCGGACGCGCGTTGGATCTCTACGTCGGCGGCGATCCGGTAGACACGAAAGATGCGAATCGCGCGATCCAGGTCAAGACGCCTGTATACCGTTGGCTCGTGCGCAACGCCGAGCGTTTTGGGTTCCGTCCGTATTTTTACGAGCCGTGGCATTGGGAGTACGTGAAGTAGGCCACGGATTTTCACGGATGAACACGGATCTGTTCTTACCCGAAACTGTGTAATACACTTCCCGCGATGAACACCCTTCGTCGTAAATCCGCTTTCATTCTTGTCCTTATATCCCTGTTTCCCTTGGCCTCACGCTCACAAGCCCCGGCGAAAAAAGAGTATCTTCTGTACGTTCTGAGTGAGGCGGCGGACAAGATCTCGCTGATCAGTTTCGACGGAACCAACGCGAAGATCGATCACCAGATCGACACCGGCGACATGCCCGTCGACATCGATGGTCCACACGGCATCGTCATCTCGCCGGATCGACGCTTCTACTACGTCTCGATCGCCCACGGCCGCCCGTTCGGTAGCGTCTGGAAATATTCAACAAAGGACGACTCTGTTCTCGGCAAAACCACGCTCGGCAATTTCCCGGCGACGCTGGACATCACAGCTGACGGCAACTTCCTCTTCGTCGTTAACTTCAATTTGCACGGCGACATGGTCCCATCTTCAGTATCCGTTGTATCGACCCAGACGATGACCGAAGTCTCGCGTATTCCGACCTGCACGATGCCGCATGGCTCGCGTCTCAACCCGCAAGGCACAAAGCAATACTCGGTCTGCATGATGGACGACACGCTCGTGGAGATCGACACGCACTCTTTCAAAGTCACACGCCACTTCATCGTCACCAAAAACAAAGAGATGGGAATGACCGGCTCACCCTTAATGCACTCGACCAGCTCGACGCACGCAATGCCGGGCATGAGCGGACACGGCTCGGAGCCACCAAAACCCGGCGACAATTCCTGTTCGCCAACTTGGGCCGAACCTTCAGCCGATGGCTCTTCTATATTCGTCGCGTGCAACGCCTCCAGCGAGATTGTCGAGATCAACGCCAACACCTGGCAGTTCGTGCGACGCATTCCCGCGCGCAATGGCGTCTACAATCTCGAAGCTACACACGACGGGACACGACTGCTCGCGACTAACAAACGCGATCAGTCAGTTTCGATCTACGATTTGAAAACGGGACGGGAACTGGCGCGTGTGCCGACCAAACGTAAGGTGCTGCACGGCGTCGTCGTTTCGCCTGACGACGCTTACGCGTTCGTGACTGTGGAGGGAATCGGCTCGGAGCCCGGCACAGTTGAGGTCATCGATCTCGCGACATTGAAAACAATCGCGACTCTCGATCTGCCACCGGGCGCTGCCGGTATCGACTTCTATAAAAATAATTAGCGCTAGTGTCCGGGCGCGGTCGTCGATCCTTTTTCGATCTTCTCACCGAGCTTCACGATCCAGAGTCCGGAGTTGACGTCGTTAAAATAGATCAGACCGTTGTGTGGTTGCGCGCCCCACGTGAACGTCAGGTTCGGCCTGAAAGCATCCGGAGCGCCGGTCCACACGCGCGCGATCTCGCGGCCTTGCTGATAAAGATCGCCGCGCAACTCACCCGACACGTCCACGATTCTGCCGCCGCCGCTGTAATAACCCATGTACATCACATCGTTCTCGACCCACATGTTGTGCGCGCCGCCTTCGGGCACCGGATACTCTGCTACTTTGCGCGGATGATTAATGTCTGACACGTCGATCACGTGAACGATGCCGCGCACCGGAATGCGTCTGGTGGAGCTGATGTCGAAGATTCCGGGAAACACTTCGTCGCCGACAAAGACATAGTTCTTATACCGATAGACGGAGTGCGTGCCCGCGAGCCAGCCGTCGCCGTAAAGCTCGTGATGATTGAAACGAAGTTGACTCACGAACTGCGGATGCTCGGGACTGCCGCCTTTTATACCCGCGCCGACATCGAGGATGACCAGGCCATCATGCCAGTACGCGAGATAAGCAAGACCATCCTTCACTTGCAGATCGTGAAGATAGCGACCGCCCTCCAGTCCGCCGTCAGTAGCTTGGCTCGAAGCCAGCGGATTCTCAGTTTGCCAGCGCGCGACCTCTTTCGGATTCTTCACGTCGGCGAAGTCGATCACGCGCATCGAGCCGGTCGCGTCGTCGGTGAGATAAACGTAGTGATCGTTAACGTAGGCGCTGTGAACGCCGCCGGTGACGGTCGCGGTATAGTCCGAGATAAATTTGGGATGCGCCGGGTCGGACGTGTCGTAAAACGCGATGCCGTTCTTTCGATTCGACGCGCCTTCACGCGAGATCACGAGGATCTTGCCGCCGGCGGTGGTCATGATGTCGTTGACTATGCGCGCATCGACTTTGATCGTGTCGGTCAGCTTGGGTTGCGCGGGATCGGAGATGTCGTAGACGAGAAAGCGATCGGAGATGGTTGAGTAGTACGCGTAGTTGCCGATGATCCACTGCTCCGCGCCCTGAAACTCCTTGAACGGCACCCGCCCAACGACTTTGATCTGGCGCTCGAGATTACGCGGCGCGACTACGATCGAAGTGCTCGAAGAGACGTTGCCGCTAGTTCCGGTCACGATGTATGTGCCCGGTCTCTCGGCAATGAATGCGCCGTCGGCGTCAATGGTTGCGCCGGCGCCGCTGACGGACCAGCGCGTCGTGATGTCGCTTGCCGGATCGCCTTTGGCGGTCAAGTGCACGACGTCGCCGGTGAGCGCAGACTTTGTTGCCGCACTAATCAGCAAGCTGTGGAGGTTGTTCTTCACGACTGTGATCGTGGTGCTGTTCGTCGCAATGCCCGACGTCGCTGTGATTTTCGCTTTGCCTGGCGCCATGGCCGTGACCACGCCGCCCGCATCGACGGTCGCGACGCGCGCATTATCGGAGGTCCACTCGATCGGCACGCCCGTGCGTGGATCGCCGCTGAAGATGCGCGTCACGGCGTCGAGTTGGGCGTTGCTGCCGACGACGAGTGGCGTTGCGAGCGGAGCGATCTCGATCGTCTTCACACCTGGCGCTTTCACTTTAAAAGTCACAACACCGGCCTTATCGCCAACGATCGCGCCGGCCGTCACCTCGCCAGTTCCGAAGAGCTTGACGTTACCGTTCTCGTCAGCCGCCGCGATGTCGAAAGGGCCGGCGAAGTAAGTAGAAGGTGTTTGTTTGACGACGTTGCCCGCCTCGTCCATGGCGATAACGGTGATTTTCACCTGCTGGCCCACTTCCGCTTCTTTCGTTGAAGCCGTGACCTGAACGGACTTGATTGCGGGTGTCGCGGCGGAGGGATTCGGGCCCTGTGCGAAGCCGTTGGTCCAAAATAATCCGGCGGTGATGATGACAAAAAGTAACTTGCTGAAAGACAACATTACGCCCTCCGATTTCTATTCACGTGTCAGCGCTTGTTTGATTGTTTGGTCGAGGCGATC
>DASXXL010000674.1:0-2198 GCA_036503085.1 Pyrinomonadaceae bacterium
AGCGATCGCTGCACGTTGTACCAACTGCTGCGCTCGACATTGCTGCGTTCCACCGAGCTCGCGAGGTTTCGCATCACGTCGTAAGCATCGCGCAAATCCTGATTGCGGCGGCGGTCGACGGTCATGCGATAGAAGGTCCGCGCCGCCGCGCTAAACTGTTGCGCGAGCATCATGGCTTCAGTGTCGTTGCGGCCGCTGCGATTCGAATTCGAGTAGCTGTTGTAACTGGCACTGGCGAAGTCTTCCGCATCGCGCGAGAGGCGCGCCGCGGCGTCCGACAACGTGTCTCCCTGCCTGAATTGCGCCAGGGTTGGACAAGCAAAAAGCAGGCTGACAACTACGAGCAAAAGGCTTCTGCTAAGCATGGTTTCACCTCACGTCTTTCGCGATTCAACTACTCACACGGCGATAATTCCTTCTCGCCCGTGGCCTGTCAATAAGTTTTGCGCGCTGGGGTATAATGTAGCCACGTTTTAGCAGTTGGCCTGAGCCAACCAAGGAGTTTTTGCATGAGCTGGAATACCGAACCCCCATCGTATGTTGGCGCAGATGTATTGGCCGCGCGCATCAGCGCGTTTCTCGGCCGCGTTTACGCCTGGATGTTTCTCGGCCTGGCGGTGACGGCGGGCGTGGCCCTCGCTGTCGCTTCGTCGGCGCCCTTGATTGAAGCGCTGATCTACAACCGTCTCGTGTTCTTTGCGCTGATCTTTGGGCAACTGGGACTCGTCATTTACCTGTCAGCACGCGTGGGCAAGATGGCGCCTGCGACTGCCGGTGCTTTGTTCATCCTCTATTCGGCGACGGTCGGGATTACCACGTCCGTGATCCTTCTGGCCTACACGGGTGCGTCGCTGTTTTCGACCTTTGTGGTGACGGCGGGGATGTTTGGCGCGCTAGCGGTTTACGGCACGTTTACGAAGCGAAGTCTTGCCGGCGTGGGTCAGTTCATGTTTATGGGACTGATCGGGTTGATAATCGCGATGGTGGTGAATCTGTTCGTGATGAGCAGCGCGGTGAATTTCGTGATCTCGGTCGTTGGTGTGATCGTGTTTACGGGTCTGACCGCGTGGGACGCGCAGCGGTTGAAGCAGATGGCGGTTGCGCTGCCAGACGGGCGGGTCGGATCTTACGCCGTCGTGGGCGCGCTCTCGCTCTATCTCGACTTCATCAACCTCTTCTTCTTCCTCCTGCGGTTTATGGGCGGTCGCCGGAACTAATCCACAGATTACGCAGATTCTGCGTAATCTGTGGAATCTGTGTTTAGCTCTTTGTCGCGAAGCCACGCTTCTTCATCAACGCGTCGATCTTGGGATCGCGGCCGCGGAAGGAGCGATAGGCGTCCGCCGGATCGACGGTGTTGCCGACTGAGAAGACGAACTTCCGCAGCCGTTCGGCCACCGCGCGATCGTACGGACCTTTGCCTTCAGTGAACGCGCCGAACGCGTCGGCCGTGATCACGTCAGACCACAAGTAACTGTAATAACCCGCCGAGTAAGAATCACTCGAAAAGATGTGCAGGAAGTGCGGCAGCCGATGGCGCATCACGATCTCCTTCGGCATGCCGAACTCTGCGAGCGTCTCGCGCTCGAACACGTCCGGATCGATCTTCTTGTCGCCCGCGAGATGCAGCTTCATATCGACGAGCGCCGCCGCGAGATATTCAACCGTCGCGAAGCCTTGATTGAAGGTCGCCGAACGTTTGATCTTGTCGACTAGTTCCTGCGGGATCGGTTTGCCGGTCTGGTAGTGAACGGCGAAACGCTGCAGCACTTCCGGCGTCGAAAGCCAATGTTCCATGAGCTGCGACGGAAACTCAACGTAATCGCGCGGCACCGCGGTACCCGAAAGCGACGGATACGTTACGTTTGAGTTCAAGCCGTGCAACGCATGGCCAAACTCATGAAACATCGTAGTCGCATCGTCCCACGAAATCAGCACCGGCTCGCCCGGTTTTCCTTTCACGAAGTTGGCGTTATTGGAAACGATCGTCGTGATCTCACCGTCGATCTGTTCCTGCGTGCGATACGCATTCATCCACGCGCCTGAGCGTTTGCCCGCGCGCGCGTAAGGATCGAAGAACCACAGACCGATGTGGCGCTTCGTCGTCTTGTCAGTCACTTCCCAAACCCGAATATCGGGATGCGCCACCGGCACGTTAGTCACGGGCGTGAACTGGAAGTTGAAGAGCTCGCCCGCGA
>DASXXL010000675.1:0-1969 GCA_036503085.1 Pyrinomonadaceae bacterium
GGAGTCAGGCACGTTTGACGATGAGATTGGCTATTGGACCAGCGTGTTGCAGCAGCCGGTTGCGCCGTTGCCGCTCGATCACGCTCATTCGCGCGAGAACAGTGCGGAATCAGCGCGCACGGTGACGATGAGTCTTACCGAGCGCGAGACGCGAGCACTGCTCTACGAAGTCGCGGAAACCTACCACACGCAAATCAATGAAGTTCTACTGACTGCGCTCGCCGAAGGATTCAGGCGCTGGACGGGTGAACGCCGCGTGCTCGTCGACGTTGAAGGTCACGGGCGCGAAGCGATCGTTTCGACAGTGGATCTCGCGCGCACCGTAGGCTGGTTCACCGCGATCTACCCGGTGCAGTTGTCGTTGCCGGTTGTTTGGGAACCCGGCGCTGCGTTGAAGCAGATCAAGGAGCAACTCAGAGCGGTGCCGCGCGCGGGTGTTGGTTATGGGATTCTCAAATACCTGCGGCGCACGGAAGAGTTGCGATCAATCCAAGCGCAGGTGAGTTTCAACTACCTGGGGCAGTTGGACCAGGTGGTTTCCGGTTCGTCGCTTTATCATCTCGCGCCGGAGTCGGCTGGACCAGCCTACAGTCCGCTCGGCAAACGCACGCATCTGCTCGCGTTCTATGGCAGCGTCTTTTGCGGTCAGTTCCAACTGCGCGTTGAGTACAGCCGCAACCTGCATCGTCAGGACACCATAGAAGCGCTGGCCGACAACTTCATCACCGCCCTGCGTGCGCTCATCACTCACTGCACGACCGGCGAAACATTCAGTTACACGCCGTCCGACTTCCCGCTTATCAGTGTCGATCAAGAACAGCTCGACAAGGCGTTCAGCCTCGTCGAGTTCGAAGAGTAGTTCAATGGGTGCAAAGAACGTCGAGGATGTTTATCCCCTCTCGCCGATGCAGGAGGGACTGCTCTTTCACAGCCTGTACGCGCAGGACCATGCGGTCTACGTGACGCACATCACCTGCACGCTCGAAAACCTCGACGTGCCGGCGTTTGAGCGTGCGTGGCAGCAGGTGATGGATCGGCATCCGGCGCTGCGCACGGCGTTCGTCTGGCAGAACCTCGAAAAGCCTTTGCAGGTGGTGACGAGGCGCGTGCGCATTCGCATCGACCAGCTCGACTGGCGCGCGTTTTCGCGTGAGGAGCAGGACGCGCGGCTGAAGGAATTTTTGCAGTCAGAGCAGAATCACGATTTCAAACTGTCGAAAGCGCCGCTCGTTCGTTTGACGTTGTTTCAGACGGGGGCGAACGCTTTTCAGTTTGTTTACAGCCATCATCATCTGTTGCTCGACGGCTGGTCTGACTATCTGCTGCTGAACGAAGTCTTCACGTTTTACGAAGCCTTTCACGCGGGGCGCGAGCTGCATCTCGAGATGCCGCGGCCTTATCGTGATTACATCGCGTGGTTGGGCCAACAGGATCTTTCGCAAGCGGAAAGTTTTTGGCGGCAGTTGTTGCAAGGCTTCAACTCGCCGACCGTGCTCGGCGTGGACCAATCACCGTCGAGCTTGCCGAGCCAGGATGAGACGACGATCTACTTTCGCTTGCCGGTGGAGATTACGAATGCGCTGCGCACGCAGGCGCGGCGCCAGGGACTGACGCTCAACACGTTGACGCAAGGTGTTTGGGCGCTGTTGCTGAGTCGTTATAGCGGCGAGCGTGATGTTGTATTTGGCGCGACTGTGTCCGGGCGTCCGATCGAGATGAAAGGTGTTGAGAAGATGATGGGCGTCTTCATCAACACGCTGCCGGTGCGTGTGCGCGTGCCGTCGAATGTTTCGGTGTTGGCGTGGTTAAGAGAGTTGCAGCTGGCGCAGCTCGCGATGCGGCAGTACGAGTATAGCCCGTTGGTCCAAATACAGGGGTGGAGCGATGTGCCGCGCGGGACGCCGTTGTTCGACACGATTCTCGATTTTGAAAACCACACCGCGGGGACTTCTCTCGAAGAGTTGGGCCA
>DASXXL010000676.1:0-5032 GCA_036503085.1 Pyrinomonadaceae bacterium
CAATGAACACATACAGATCGTCAAACACATGCGTCTGGTTCAACAACGCGCCCGCCACACCCGGCGGCAGCCGCTCCTGCACGCAGATGGTCCATGAACGCCGAATCGGCACGTAACGCAAATAACTGTCATCATCAAACCGGAGCCGCGCTTCCTCGGCATCGCTGCGATAAGCAATGAAATCATGGTTGCTCATCAAACCGCGCCACAGTTCCATCTCCGCAAACTGATCGCGCTCCGACAACTCAGCGAGCTTTTGCACGTGCGGCGTGCTCGCAATCGCGCCGCAGTAAGGCGAATACGCCGCTTGCCAGTACCAACGACCGAGTTTTAAGTCGTTGCGTTCGAGCAGGTCATACAACTGCGGCACCGAGTAAGTTCGATCGCGTGGATTCAACAGCGCGTCGAGCAGCGCGTCCGCGTTCGCCGCATCTCTCGCACCGCGTAACATCGAGAGCATCGGATGATGTTGTGGCATCGCTTTCAACACCGCCGTGAGCTCGCTGACTTCCTGCGGCGACGTGCCGACACCGAGCCGGCGGCAGTATTCCTGGATCATCGAAACGCCCACCCGCCCGTAAGGCGCATACAGCATCAGGTACATCGCGCCGTCTTGCTTCAACACCGATCTCAGCGCACGCAGACCCACTTCTGGATCCGCCAGGTGATGCAGCACACCGGTGCAAAGAATGAAATCAAACTCCTGGTCCAAGTCGGGCGCACTCTCGATCGCCAGTTGCCGCGTTTCGAGATTCGCGAGGCCATACTTCTGCTTCAGCGCTTCCGTGTGTTTGAGACTTGTCGTACTCACATCGATCGCGGAGACGCGCGTACCCGGATGACACAACGCAAACTTCGCCGACTGCCACGTGCCGCAACCCGCCACGAGCACTTTGAAATCCGCCCGGTATTCCTTGTGCGGCCAGAACAAATGAAACTCGGCGCGATGAACGTTCGGGTCCTGCCACATGTCGCGCGCGCGGTCGAGGTTGTCCACCGGCGGGGGATACGGATGATTAGTGTAAAACTCGCGGATCGGATCGGTGGAGGGTTTTGCTTTCATAGTTTTTTCGCGAACGAACGAGAGCGACGAGACCGAAGATTACCACGCCACAACCAAACAACAGCACCCAGTGCACTCGCCACGGCAGCCGGGCCATTCGATAACTCAGGTGCCCGCTGTTCAGTCGTATCCACTCTGCGAGGATCGAGCCAAGGTTGCCGAGCATAACACCGACGAGCGCGACACAGACCGACAGCACAACCGCCATGATCCAGTAGCCGCGTTCGTCGTCGGAAAATCTTCCTCTGATCCAGCCGCAGACGCGATAAGCGCCAATCGCGTAAACGAAGCCGAAGCATAGCATCACGCCGAGATCGAAAACGAGGTCACGTTTTCGACTGTATTGGCGCACCGTGGCCACAGCCACGCCGTGCTGGTCAGCGATGCCGTTGAAGAGCGACGCCATGCATTCGTCTCGCCTGCTCTCATACTCGGGCATGAGGTGATAATGCTGATCGGCCCAGCGAATCGCCACGTCTTCCGCCGTAATCGAGTCGTTACGAAGATGACGCCGGTCCACGGCTACCGCGAGGTCCAACGAATGGTGATCGTCTTCAACCCACCGGCATTGGGTCGTGATCGGATAATCTCCGGGGCGAGTACACGCGGAGAAAGCAAGAGCGAGGATTACGATTAGTGTAAGTCTCACGAGTCGTTAGACACCTCACGCGAGGCAAGGTTCCGGTTTGAATGGCGTAACGAGCCGGTCGTGTCTAAATAAACGCGAAGCGCGTTTGCAGCCGCCTAACGACGTTCGGGTAAACGCACGGGCGTGTCCGCGCTCAGGCGGCAAGGCTCAGTGCGGGGGGCGGATCTTGCGCGCGCGACGCGGGCCGCGGGCGTGAGTGTGCGCTCGTCGAGTTTGGCGATGGCGCACTCATCGTCAGTGAGACGAAGATCAAGTGTTTGCAGCGCCGCACGTATCGCGGCGACGTCTTCCGGACTGACACCTCGCGAGGTCGCGCTGCTGATTCGCGACTGCTGTTCGAGAGTACGCACGCTCGTCTCGATCATGTACAAGCGTTGCTCCAACTGGTTGATGCGCGACTCGAGACGAATCGCGTCCTGCGGCGCGGCCGGCTCGTACTCGCTGCGCGCCGCCGAAGAGATCTTGTAGCCCGTTAATAAGGCCAAAACCACGACCACCATCAACAGCGCCGTACGCCGGCGCTGGTTCAGTCCGCTGTATTGCATCGAACTCACCCCTTTGAAATTGCCTCTTAACTACTTTATGGATGTCAACAACTGCCGCCCGCGAAACGTGAGCGTCTCGCCGGGTTTCATCTCGTAAAAACCTATCTTCAATCTCTTCAATTCCGCCGCAAACGCGCCTGCGTTTGGCGCGATGCCGGGAAACGTCGCGAAGTGCTGCGGCACGGCGAGTTTTGCCCGCACTGATTGTGCGGCGCGTGCGGCCATCTTTGGTTCCATGCCGTAGTGACCGCCGATGTTCAGCAAAGCGATGTCGATCGAGTAACTCTCGCCGATCGTCTCCATGTCTTTGAAGTAAGCGGTGTCGCCCGAGTGATAAATCGTTGGACCATCCTTGACGATCAGCACGAAGCCGGCGGGATTGCCGCCATACGCGCGTTCAGGTTCGTTTGGACCAGCCTTGGGATTGAAGACGCTGCTCGAATGGACCGCCGGCGTCATCGCCACCGTCACTTCGCCGTCGGCGATCTGAATCTCGCCGCCGATGCCCATGATGTCGTCGGTCTCAGCACGCTCTTTCGGAAAATCAGCGAGCTTCACGAGGTTGCCGGCGAGCTCGGGATTGCAGATCAGCGTCGCGCCGGTGCGTTTCGCGATCTCCACCGCATCGCCGACGTGATCGCGGTGGCCGTGAGTCAGGAGTATGTAATCGACCTTGGGCACGGCCGCAAGCGGATCCTTGTTGGCTTTGACGTCGGGGTTCGAAGGATTGCTTAGCCACGGATCGATCAGCAGCACCTTGCCTTTGGGCGTCGTGATGGCGAAGGCCGCGTGGCCAAACCAGCGAATTTTTGTGTCCTGCGCGTGGGCGTGTGGGAACACGATGAGCAAGAGAGTTATTAGCAATGCGAGTCGTGTCATAAGACCAGCTCCATGAAATCGTCAGCGGCCACGAAGCCGTGCCGCGCGTAAAGCGTCTTGCTGCGTTCGGTGGGCCAAAGGAGTACGAGCTCGGCGTTGTTGCTCTTGCTCCACGACAAAGCCGCGTCTAACAACCGCGAGCCGATGCCTTCGCCACGATGCTCAGGCTGGACGAAGAAGTTTGTGAGATAGACGTAGCACTCGGGCGACGCGATCGGGTTCGGGATCTTCTCGATGAGTTGCACCCAAACAGCTCCGATCGTTGTTCCCTCGCGCTCCGCGATCCAACAGCGCCACTTGCTGCGTTCGTTGAGTCGCTCGCTCATCCAGCGCGTGCATCGTTGAATAAACTCCGCCTCATCCTCACGCAACTGATGCAACGATGCGCGCAGATCAAACCGCAGCCGCGCCAGCATCGCCGCATCATCGGGCGTCGCGCTTCGCACCGTCACGTTTGCAAACTCCACCGCCACACTCTATCTCTATGCCACACTCTATTCGGCCGGGCCTGCAATGCTTTTTATGCCTGATCCAGGGGCTGCGCGCTGCGCGCTTGCCGCTGGCCACCTTCTGGCCGCGCCTTCGGCGCTACCTCAATGCACGCACCGCCAATGTCTTCGACGCTAGGTTATCGCGCGCACCAGTGCCAGCGCCGAGGCGCTACGTTAACGCTGGTACTACTGTCTAACGCGCGTACCTTCCAGCCCACTGGCGTTACGTTAACGCGCGCGCACCATTTCCAATGCCGACATGCGCTTCGTTCCCGGATAAGGCTGCGAGCCTTTCAGCAAATTCCACAAGACGCGATTGAAGGCGTCTTCGTCTGCTGCATCCACTCGATCTAAATCAAGGCGTCGCGACGCTCGCGCGCTCTGGCTGCGCGGCGGATTCATCTCGGTCAACGGCTGCTCCGATCGCAGCGCCGCATACGGCGTCAGGTCGGGTTCGTCGGCAAAGATCTCGCGCAACGGCCGGCCGTAGTAATCAAACTTCGACAGCTTCTCCAATCCGAGTATCTCTTCCACCGTCGCCAGCACGTCGGTCGTATTCACAAACCGGTGCACCACACCGGCGCGGTTGTAAGCAGAGATCACCATCATCACCGAGCGATGCGAGTCGACGTGATCCGGTCCAGCCTGCGCATCATCTTCCAACACGAAGAACACCGTGTCTTTCCAGTAAGGCGAGTTTGAGACGGCCTCGATCATGCGTCCGAGCGCAAGGTCGTTGTCAGCCATGTACGCCTTCGGTGTCGGCCGGCCCGCGCGACCGCCCGACGTGTGATCGGCCGGCAAATGCATGATCTCCAAATCAGGCAAATTACCTTGCCGTACAAACTCCTGAAACTCCTTCAACCAGATCCCGATGCGCACCTGGTCCGAGATCGTCATGTCAAACGATGGATACTCGCGATTGGTGTAGCGATCGAGCGCTTCCTTGGTCGCGTGATAGCGCACCGGCTCGCTGTTCGCTATCGGCTCGCCAAACTCACCGTAGTTGCGCAACGTCAATCCTTTTTTGATCGCGGCGTTCCAAAGATAACCGGACGCAGGCTCGTCAACGTCGTCACGGTCGTTGCCGTCGCGGCGTTTCGAATACGTCGCGGGCGTCGTCTTCTCACCGTAATCCGTGACGTACGCGGCGGTGGTCCAGACGTGCCCTTGCTCACTCACTTCCGCGTTGCAGAAGAAGCGATCGAACAAGCCGAAGCGTTCGGCGAGCGCGTGATGATTCGGCGAGATCGCGCGCGGAAAGAAGACGAGTGACGCGTCACTGTCGGCCTGTGGCATGTCGCCAAAAACCTGATCGTACGTGCGGTTCTCCTTGATGACATAGATGACATGCTTGAACGGCGGATACTTGCCGGCATTCGCTGGCGTCTTGTCCCAGTTGTTG
>DASXXL010000677.1:0-2214 GCA_036503085.1 Pyrinomonadaceae bacterium
ACGTGGCTTTTTCTCGCTGACTCCTTGAGGAAAGAACGTAGTCCGTGCAACTGTGATTACGGGATTCAATACCGACATCGAACACGAGGGCGTTGTCTATCACGTTCAGACTGAGGACAAGGGACTCGACACACCGATCATTCTCTCGCTCGTCTATGCCGGCGGCACGATCCTCGCCAGCAAACGTTCACCTTATGAAGATCTGATCGCGGCAGGATTCAGCGATGAAGCGTTGGCGGAACGTTTGAAGCGCCAGCACAAGCTGATCTGCGCGGCGATTCATTCGGGACGCATTGACGACCTGAAGAAAATGACTCGACCGGTGAAGCGACCGGCCGTGGAGGAGAGTGTTACGGCGGCGCCGGTGGTTGAGGAGCCGGAAGTGCTGGTGGAGGAGGCTGAACTCGTTGCTGAGCCGGTGATCGAGGAGTTTGAGTTTGAGTACGGGCCGATCACGCAGGAGTGGACGCCGCCACCACCCGCTCCCCCGGTTGAGGAAGCCGTTGTTGAGACTGTTGAAGAGACACCGGCGCCCGAGACCGAAGAAGTGGTTGCCACGGATGAACACGAATCGGAGCCAGTAACGATTGAGGAGCCGTTGACGGACGGGCTCGTGATCACGCTGTTGGACGACGAGGAGTTTTACTCGGGCGAAAAGTATACGTTGCGTGTGTTTATCGCTAATCGAGCGGCGGGTCAGGAGAAGCCCCTCGCGAGCGCGGCCGTTTCGATCAAGATCCTGGGCACGACCTTTCGTCCGCTCATCTATTCTTTAAAGACAGAGAGCGACGGTGTGGCCACGGTGGCGACGCAGATTCCCGAGTTCACGTCCGGCCGCGCCGCGGTGCTCGTGCGCGCGGTGGTGAAAGATCAGGCCGCCGAACTGCGCCGCATCATCCACCCGGTTGAAACGAGGTCCTGAATCTTTTGCGGGTTTACGTCAACGGCGAAGTCAAAGAGCTCCCGGGTCCTATATCTCTCTCCGAACTAATCACCCGACTCGATTTACCCGCGGCGCGAATTGCGGTTGAGTTGAATCGCAACGTCGTGCGTCGCAGCGAGTGGAGCGCAACGATGCTGCACGACGACGACCGGCTCGAGATCGTCCACTTCGTCGGTGGAGGATCGGCGTAGAAGCGTGTAAAGTTTTACGCATGTCGACGGCCATTCAAGCTAAGCAGTCTGAGAGTTTCATGATCGCGGGGCGTGAGTTCACGTCACGTTTGATCATCGGCACCGGGAAGTATCGCAGTTACGATGAGATGCGCCGCGCGCACACGGCTTCCGGCGCGGAGATGGTGACGGTTGCGGTGCGGCGCGTGCCGCTCGATCGCAGCAGTGAGTCATTTCTCGATCATCTCGATCCGGCGTTACAGATTCTGCCGAACACGGCGGGCTGTTACTCGGTTGAAGATGCGATACGCACCGCGCGGCTCGCGCGCGAAGCGTTGCAAACAGATCTCGTGAAGCTCGAAGTGATCGGCGATCAGACCACGCTCTTTCCGGACAACGAACAGACACTCGAAGCCGCGCGCGTTCTCGTCAAAGAAGGTTTCGTCGTGCTGCCTTATTTCAACGACGACCTGATCATGGCGAAGAAACTACTCGACGCGGGTTGCGCGGCGATCATGCCGCTGGCAGCGCCGATCGGATCGGGCATGGGCGTGCAGAATCCCGCGAACCTGCGCATCATGCGCGAGCAACTACCTGATGCGACGATCATCGTCGACGCGGGCGTGGGCACGGCGAGTGATGCGGCTGTGGCTATGGAATTGGGCGCTGATGCCGTGTTGATGAACACCGCGATTGCGGAAGCGCAGGATGCGGCAAAGATGGCGACCGCGATGAAACTCGCTATTCAAGCTGGCAGGCTCGCGTATCAGGCTGGCCGCATGACGCGGCGATTGTATGCGAGCGCGTCGAGTCCTTTACAGGGCGTGGTTAAATAATTTTAAGCTGGCGGTAGCGCAAGCGCGACTTGCTCCTGTTCGCGCATGACACGATCGCCAAGCTCAGTCGTGGAAATCGTCGGGTACTGCTTGCCCACGACTTTCAAACACCCCGCTGACACCAACGAGTCGATATAAAGCTCGAGCTCTTCGTGGGCCATGTCCCGCAGCAGTCCGTAAGTCGAGAGCTCGTTCAGCCGCGCTTTCACGATCTGTTTCGCCGCCGAGCCGCGCAACGTCCCCGCCAGCAGTTTCTTTCCAAACC
>DASXXL010000678.1:0-5215 GCA_036503085.1 Pyrinomonadaceae bacterium
TCGCCTTTCGAATTCGTCACCTTACCAGTGATCACTCCACCCTTAACCATCTTGATCTTCAACTGTGACCCGATCAAGTATCGCGGCCAATCGTTCGGGTCGCCGGTTGACATTGCTTCATCGATGTAGCCGGGAGCGACCGCGAAAATCACGTAGGCGGCAGGCGGTAGATCATCAAAACTGAACTTCCCCTCGGAATCCACTTGCGCCGGCCTTACAGAAGCCGAGCCGTTAACCGCTTGGGCCATTAGCGTGGCATTAACAACCGGACGGCCGTCGTCACCGACTACACGGCCTTTGATCGATCCGGTGGCGGGCGGGTTCTCGTCAGGACTGCGTTTCTCAGCCGGCCTTGGTGACGGCGAGGCGGCAGGCTTGGCGGCCGGCTGCGACTGGGCCAGCGCCGAGACAACGCCACTCATGGTTAAGACAAGCGGCAACACAAACAAAAATGTGACGGCGCGCGGACGACAAAAGCTTCGCGTTAGAGCTGACGCTTCCGCTAGCGGTAAAAGGCTTTTCATTCAGGAGTCTTTTTGGCGGCGAAGTTTACGACCAACACAGTCTGAACCGGGCCGCTCTCGACGTTAACAGTGTGCGGCTCGGGCGTGTAGGTCGCAGTGATTCGATCCGGACCATAGGTCACAAGCGAAAGTTCATAAGTACCGGGTGGAACATTCTCCACGACAAAATGGCCACGGGCATCAACACTCGCACTGAGTTGGCGTGAGCCACCAGTCGCGGAACGAACGAGTAAGCTCAAGTCCGCAGGTAATGTGCCGCCTTCGGCTCTCACTTCGCCGCGAATCGACCCTGTGCCATAAGCAAAGACGAGACGTACGCCGGTGATATTCGTACCTGCTTTTACATCGATCCCTTCCGCCTGCTCTATTCCGTCTACCTCGGTGCGAACCAGCGTTAGACCTTTCGGCGGTGCCGGAAAGCCGACGAGGTTGATGTGCACTTTCCCGGGAGCCAGCCCGGCGAAACTGAATCTCCCATCGCTGCTGATCTGGCTACGGCTGTACGAAGGAGCGCCGCTCTTGGTGCTGCTGAATGCAAAAAGGGAAACTGATTGGAGCAACGAGGCCACCGCCGGGTCGAAGTTGTTTTCGACAACGGCTACGCCGCTGATGGTCGCACCGTGATGAACCTTGATCTCGACGCCCGATACATCGCCATCGGAAATATCGAAGGGCGTTTGATCGCTATAAGAGCTACTACCTTCGCCGGTCGCAAGCATATAAGCGGCATAGTGTCCTGGCTGTATGTTGTCTAAGCGAAACTTGCCGTTGGCGTCAGTCTGGCTGCCGCTGAAGTTCATGCCTCCGAGCTGCTTAGTTGTTTGATCGAGCGAAGCATGCACGACGTAAGCGTTGGCTACGGGCTGGCCGGAGTCCGCATCCACAACCCGGCCGGTCACGGAAAAGCCACGTCCGGATTTACCAGCGATGATGTCGATGTTGCTGATTTCAGTTCCTTCGTTTATTTCGAGGATCGTAGCTTTCGCTTCATCTGCGACGCCGGGATAGAACGTCTTCGTATATTGGCTACCACCCATTCCCATTATTGCCATGCTGGTGGCGCCAGGCGCCTGACCAATGCTGACCCGGTAATGGCCCGGGCTTAGACCGTAAATGCGATAGATGCCACGGTCGTCCGTCCTGTTTCGTGGTCCATCAAACACATTCCCCGGGTGAGTATCAGGAGCATCCTGGGCCACTACGTTGACTCGTTCACCAATTACGGGACGTCCGTCGGTATCAGTGATGCGTCCGGTGATCACGCCGCCACGGACTAGAGCAAAATCGATTTTTGTGACCGTTTCGCCCTCTGCGACCGTTATGGATTGCCTCGGTTCTTTATTAGCGACATCCGTGTCCACTACGAATGCCTTCGTCAGCGGCATGATCGTAAACTGGCCGGCCGCGAGTCCTGTCAGTTGATACTTGCCGTCGTCATCAGTTATTGCCTTCGCGACCGTTCGATTATCCAATGGCGAATTGCTCGTCGTGGCCGCGACCGTTACGTCGGCAACGCCCTTGCCGTCAATCGTGACGCGACCGGAGATCGATGCGGTTGGAGCTTTGCCGGGCGTTTGTGCGCTGCCGCCAAATGAATAAAGGACAAGCCAAAGCAGGGTCGCCGTAAAAAGAAGAGAACGCTTCTGTGTGCGTGCTAACAGCATGGAGGTTCGTGAGCGGTAAACATCAGAGACGAGTCATCGGAAGTTTAGAGTACTGCGTTTCTGGGGCGCTATCTTACTTCGGTTGATCGGAGTAAACCAGCATTTTCGGTGGGGTCTCGACAAAGTAGAACAACGCGGCGCGGGGAAATTTCCCCTGAAAACTTCCCGAAAACTGCAAAATACGTTTGGACACCGGCGATTCTTGGTCTAAACTATCCGCTTTGCAGTAATCATGCTTCTCCCTGAAGCAATTTATCCACCCATAGAGGACCGACAAGATGAGTACTGTTCGCGAAGGTAATTCAGGAACCAGCGCACCCGCTTACCGCATCGCCCCGCAATTACACCAGATTCTTTACAAACGGCCCGGCCGAGACATACTCGAACCAAAACCCGAAGAGGTTCTGCCCGAGCCGCCGTATCCGCAGCGCCCCGACGCGAAAGAGATGACTCACAAGGAGTATCTAAAGCTGAACGGCGTGCGCATGTGGAAAACGTGGGGCGCGCCCTACTTCCGCTCGCGCTACCCATCGCACCGAAAAGAATTGCGGCCGATCATCCCCTACCTGTTCACGGACTGGAAGTGCAATCTCGATTGCCACTATTGCTGGTCCTACGACAACAAGGTGAAGGGAATGACCGAGGACGTCGCGAAGCGCTCGATCGACTGGCTGCATTCGATCGGCTCACGCGTGCTGGCGTTGATGGGCGGCGAGCCGCTGCTGCGGCCCAAGTTCATTCACAAGATCGTCTACTACAGCGCGATGAAGGACATCTTCGTCTACCTGCCGACGAACGGCCGTCTGATGAAGCCCGACGTGATCGATCGTCTCGGCGACGCGGGTCTCGCGACTGTAAACCTCGCGGTCGACTCGGTGAAGGAACGCAAGTCGCTGCCGAAGGCGCTCGATCCGATCCGTCCTTACTTCGACTATCTCATCAAGAAGCAGAAAGTCTACGGCTACACCGTCATGTTCAATATCAACATCTGCCATAACAACATGGACGATGTGGTTGAACTAACCGAGATTGCTCACGACAACGGCATCGCGACCGACTATCACATCAACGAGACGCCGATGACCGAGCAGGACCACTTCAAGCATCTCGACGAAAACGAAACCTACCTAACGCGAGAAGATTGGCCGAAGGTCGACGCGCTGCTCGACTATCTCAACGACAAGCGCAAGAACCACGGCTACAAGATGGTGAATCCAATCAAGCACATGGACGACATGAAGCTGTTGATGCGGGGCCAGACTCCCGAATGGCAGTGTCGCGCCGGTCAGAATTCACTCATCATCCGTACTGACGGTTCGCTCGCGCCGTGTTTCCCGATGTACTCGGCGACGCACGATTGGGGCGTAGTCGGAAACCACAAGTTTGACGTGAAGCAACTCGATGAAATGAAAGTCGAATGTACGCAGCACTGTCTCTCGACGTGCAACTACATTCTCGGCTATTGCTACGACACCGCCCGCGTGCTCGGCTGGATCATGAAGACGGCGAAGGGTGGGTTCCGAGGAGTGGAGAGCTTCTAGCTCGCGTCCACGCCACCGCGGAAACGATATAAAAGAGGAGCGCGATCAGCACGACGT
This sequence comes from Pyrinomonadaceae bacterium, assembly GCA_036503085.1. Classification (GTDB taxonomy): domain Bacteria; phylum Acidobacteriota; class Blastocatellia; order Pyrinomonadales; family Pyrinomonadaceae; genus PSRF01. Next base: position 3,787 of record DASXXL010000678.1, read on the forward strand.
ATTTGAACCCGAGGGCCATTGAGCTGTACTCAGCGAGTCCGCCCATCATGGCCCCGGCGACGTTCATACCGAAAGCAGTATCGGCGTTCGCGCTCCTCCTGAAGGATCCCGCAAAAATAATTCCCGCAAAGAAAATCGGTGTGAAGACCAGCAGGCACGATCCGAGCACCTGAACTCCCCGACTCATTCCCAGGAAAGCATCAAGCGACACGATCACGTTCAACGCGAGACTGATCACGAGCGCCGTGTAGTAAGGCCAGAGGTTCGTTGGTTTCCATCTGAACGTGTAGAGATTGGCGAGCAGGATCATTACGAGGATCGCAGTGAAGACGACTGAGTTAACGATCCACGTACCGCCGAAGAGCAACGCCATCGTCACGACGGCTTTCGTTTCGATCAGCATGAAACCCGCGCCGAGAAAGAAGAGCTGAAGATTTAGCGAGTTGTAGAGGATGGAGGTATGGCCGGACCGCAGGCGTCTCGCCTGCACGGTTGCGATTAGGTCGTTGTCGTGCGTTGCAGGCGGGACGCCTGCGGTCCCAGGCAAAACGTCATTGGTTCTGCGCGAGAAGAACCAGAGCAGCAACAGCCCGAGGCCGCCCATAATCACCATGCCGCGCCAACTCAGCGTCGGGATCATCGGCTTGCGCAGGTAGAGAAACGGCCAGTCGTCGGTGGCGGTTCGCAAGCTCTCGCGCGGTGCTTCGACAGTGGCGAGACCAAACTGTTCCCAAGCCGGCGTTGTTTGGGCCGAGGGTACGACTTGATCTTCGGGGGTCGAGTGCTGCTGCTTGAAGCCGTTTGGTGAGGTCGGTTGAGGAGCTTCGTCCGTCCGCAGCCAGTAGTTGGCGTTGCTTGCGAACGCGTCGCGCAACTGTCGGGTGTCGCCCGCGAAAAAGACCGTGAAGTCTCCGAACGTCGCAGCCTCCGGTTCGATGATCCGCCGGTACGGCAATGTCATCACGAGCGAATTGTCCGCGCCGAACACTTCGTCCAGTCCCTGTTTCAAACGCGCGGCCAGCCAACCCTGACGAAAATAGTTATAGATCACAAATGTGCCGTTCGGCTTGAGATGACGGCGCACGTCTTCGAATGCCTGCCGCGTAAACAGAAAACTCTCGAGTCGGATGTTGCTGTAGCCGCTGTGCAGCACGAGCGAATCAACAAGCGCGTAGATGATCAGGTCGTATTTTCGATCCGTCGCCCGAAGGAAATTCCGGCCGTCGTCGTTATGAATCTCAACGCGCGGATCGGCGTACGGCTGGTCCGGATGATGCGCCTGGCCCAAACGATAGATGGCGGGATCGATCTCCACGGCGTCGACGTGTTTCGCGCCCCACTGAAGCGCGCGGCTCACGTCGTTACCCGAACCGGCGCCGATGATCATCACGTCTCCGAAAGCCGGCCGTCCTGCATCGCGGTTGATGAG